>JANLSP010000564.1:0-8978 GCA_031362485.1 Novosphingobium sp. | reverse complement strand
TTCGCGCAAGGCTGGTGGGTGCATTGCACTGGTCATGCGCAATGTTGCCGCCCTGATCCTTGCCCTGTTCGCCTGTGCTGCGGCCCCGCTGGCCGCGCAGGAAATCGTCTATCAGGAAATTACCGAGGCGATCGTCGAGGTTCCGGCGAGCGGCAGCGAGCGTTTCGTCGAGGCCCACCCCCAATTTGTCATACAAGCGCCTGCTGTTCCCGCCGGGATCGCCGCCTACGGCCCGTTCCGCGTGCTCGATGGCAATCGCGCTGCGCTGGTCGATGCGACCAACGAGCGCTCGCCCGGCCAGTTTACCGCGATGCTGCGCGCCTGGCCCGGCATCAAGGTGCTGGAGATGGTCGAATGCCCCGGCACAGACGATGACCGCGCGAATTTGCGGCTCGGCCTGATGATCAATGCCCGGGGCATGACCACCCATGTGCCCGATGGCGGCTCGGTGCGCTCAGGCGCGGTCGAACTGTTTCTGGCCGGCGCAAGGCGGATTGCCGATCCGGGTGCGGAATTCGCGGTGCACAGCTGGGCCGACGAGTTTGGTCTCGAACCCAAGGACTATGCGGCCAATGCGCCGGAGAACCGGGTCTATATCGATTATTACCGCGAGCTCGGCATGAGCGAGGCGGAGGCGCGCGCATTTTATGCCATGACCAATTCGGTGCCCAATGCCGATGCGAAGTGGCTGACTGCGGGCGAAATGGGGCGCTGGGTTCGCCTCGATGCCCCCGTTCGGCTTGACTCAGGCCTTGCCCTGAATTAACGGCCCGACCTTGAACAGGCTGTCCTTGCGGCTGGCCCGACCATATTCAGTCTTATCGAGATCAGCCATGAAGCGCACTTTCCAGCCCAGCAACCTCGTTCGCGCCCGCCGTCATGGCTTTCGCGCCCGCAGTGCGACGGTCGGTGGCCGCAACGTGCTGCGCGCTCGCCGCGCCCGCGGCCGCAAGAAGCTGTCCGCCTGATCTCTGCGGTCATGCCCGCGGTCCTGACGCGGCGCGCTGATTTCCTCGCTGCAAACAAGGGGCTGCGCGTTGCGCGGCCCGGTTTCGTTTTGCTGGCCCGGCCGAATGACGGAGCGGGTCTGCGTTTCGGCATCACGGTTACCAAAAAAATTGGCAACGCCGTGGTGCGGAACCGCATGAAGCGGCGCTTTCGGGCGCTGGTGCGGGAACTGCTGCCAAAACACGGCCTCGTCGATACCGACCATGTGCTGATCGGGCGCGAGGGCGGAGTCGAACGCGATTTCGCCCTGCTGCGCGCCGAAATGCTTGCAGCGCTCGAACGCGCGCAGGCCGGCAAGGGCGATCCGCCGCGTCGGGGGCGGGGGGCAAAGCGGTGAAACACCTTCTCATCTTCATCGCGCGGGCCTGGCAGATGGGCCCCTCGCGCGTGCTCCCGCCGACCTGCCGCTATGCGCCGAGTTGCTCGGAATATGCGATTCAGGCGCTTGGCAAGCACGGTGCGATTAAGGGTGGCTGGCTGGCAATGAAGCGGCTATTGCGCTGCCACCCGTGGGGGGGGCACGGCTACGATCCGGTGCCCTGAGCCCGGACAGAGCCACAGAGAATTAGGGACGCCCAATTGGACAATCAGCGCAATATCATCCTGGCGGTGGTCCTCACCGCGCTGATCCTGTTCGGCTGGGATGCGGGCATCCGGTATTTCTATCCGAATGCCGGCAAGCCCGCACCCGTCGCCACAGCCAGCAGCGGGGCCAGCGCTGCTGCATCTGCAGATGCGCCCGTCAAGCATACCCGTGAAGGCGGTCTGGTCAGCCAGGCAGACATCGCTCTGGAAGCGCGCGATCTCAAGGTTGCGCTCGCTGCACCCGGCCGGGTGGCGATCGCAGCGCCTGGCCTTTCGGGCTCGATCAATCCGCAGGGCGCCGTGATCGACGATCTGACCGCCAACCGCCACACCGATACGATCAAGAAGAATAGCGGCCCGGCGCGGATATTCTCGCCGCTGGGCACCCCGGCGCAGCATTTCGCCCAGTTCGGCTGGGGCGGGTCCGGCATCGAATTGCCCAGTGCAGCGACCGTCTGGACCGCGCCCGCAGAGGCGCGACTGACGCCGGCCAGCCCGGTGACGCTGATCTGGGCCAATGCCACCGGCCAGACATTTGCCATCCGCTATGCCCTCGACGGCGATTATATGCTGACTGTCACCCAGACCGTGACCAATGCCGGCACCGCGCCGGTGCGTCTTCGTGAGATTGCCCAGATCAACCGCACCGATAAGACCTCAAGCCTCGATTCGTGGAACGTCCATGCCGGGCCGATGGGTAGCTTCGACGAGGCCGTGCAGTTCGGGCCGAACTATGACGAAGTGACCGAAGCGGCCAGCGGCGTGCTTGCCAACGTTGGCAGGCCCGACTGGCTGGGCTTTACCGACATCTACTGGATGAGCACGCTGATCCCGGACAAGAGCCCGGCGACCAGCGACTTTCGCAGCATGGGCAAGGGCATTTACCTGGCCAACCTGTTTTATGCCGACGCCGACCTCGCGCCGGGCCAGCAGCTGACCCGCACCACCCGGCTTTTTGCCGGCGCCAAGGAAAGCGCTGTGCTTGACCGTTATCAGGAAAGCGGCATCACCAATTTCCACCTCGCCATCGACTGGGGCTGGTTTCGCTGGTTCGAGAAGCCGATCTTCACGCTGCTGGTCAAGCTGTTCCATCTGGTCGGCAATTTCGGCCTGGCGATCATCCTGCTGACACTGATCGTGCGCGGCCTGATGTTTCCGGTGGCCCAGCGCCAGTTTGCGTCAATGGCGTCAATGCGCGCGATCCAGCCCAAGGTGAAGGCGCTGCAGGAGCGCTACAAGGACGAGAAGGAAAAGCTCCAGCAGGAGATCATGGCGCTCTACAAGCAGGAGAAAGTCAATCCGCTGGCCGGCTGCCTGCCGATTTTCCTGCAGATCCCGATCTTCTTTGCGCTCTATAAAGTGCTGATCCTGGCGATCGAGATGCGACACCAGCCGTTCGTTCTGTGGATCAAGGACCTGTCTGCCCCAGATCCGCTGCACGTGCTCAACCTGTTCGGCCTGCTGCCGTTCACTCCGCCCTCATTCCTCGGCATCGGCATTCTCGCCATTCTGCTCGGCATCACCATGTGGCTGCAGTTCAAGCTCAATCCCGCGCCGCCTGATCCGGTCCAGCAGCAGGTCTTCGCGATCATGCCGTGGATGATGATGTTCGTCATGGCGCCGTTTGCCGCAGGGCTGCTGCTCTACTGGATCACGTCGAACCTCCTGACTATCGCCCAGCAGAAGTATCTCTACTCGCGGCATCCGGCGATGCGGGCAATTGCAGATCAGGAGGCTACCGATGCCAAGCGGGCTGCGGCAGCCAAGAAGTCGTGACGGAAACCGATCCGGCGGAAGCGGCGCGCATCCTGTTTGCCGGGCGGGTGGAATTCCTCAAAAGCGCGCCCGCGCTCCAGTTTCTGCCCGATCCCGATTTTCCCGAGATCGCCTTCGCCGGGCGCTCAAATGTCGGCAAGAGTTCGCTGCTGAATGCGCTGACCGGGCGCAAGGCGATCGCGCGGGCATCGGTGACCCCGGGACGCACGCAGGAGCTCAACTTCTTCGAGGTTGGCGAGCCGACAGTGTTGCGACTGGTCGACATGCCGGGTTACGGCTTCGCCAAGGCGCCGCTCAAGGTGGTCGAGAACTGGAAGCGACTGGTGCGCGATTTTCTGCGCGGGCGCGTGGTGCTCAAGCGCACGCTGCTGCTGATCGATGCGCGCCACGGAGTGAAACCGGTCGATGCCGAGATGATGAAGATGCTCGACGAGGCAGCCGTCGGTTATCGCATTGTCCTGACCAAGGCTGACAAGATCAAGGCCGCTGATCTGGATGTCGTGCTGGCGGCAACGCTGGTCGAAGCGCGCAAGCACCCGGCGGCCTATCCCGAGGTGCTCGTGACGTCAGCCGAGCTCAAGATGGGCATTGCCGAGCTGCGCGAAGCCGTGATGCGTGACGCGCTTCAGGTTTGATGCCGCATCGCTCTTTGCGAAAAACCGGTTCCCACTTTTTCGCGCGATGCTTCAGGTTTGAATCTCGTAGTCTTCCGGCTTGAATTCAGCAGTCAGATTGCGGTACTTGCTCAGCGGCCAGGGTGAATTGGTCACCACCCGGCCCGCCTTGTTGCGATACCAGTTCTTCACCCCCGGGTGCGTCCAGACCAGCTGGTCGTGCTCGGCATCGACCATCGCGTTATAATCCTCGAACTGTTCCTCGCGCACGTCTAGCGAGGCCGCCTCGCGCTCGATCAGCTCGCGCAGGCCCAGCATCGCATAGCGCACCTGGCATTCCGAATTGTACACCGCGCTGCCGCCATGGCCACCATTGGTGTTGGGGCCATAGAGGATGAACATGTTGGGGAAATGCGGGACTGTGATGCCCAGGTACGCGCGCGGATTGTCATCGCCCCAGGCATCGCGGATTGTGCCTTGCGTGCCCTCGACATGCATCGGCCATAGCGGCGCCTGCGCCTTGAAGCCGGTCGCCATGACGATGACATCAGCGGGATGCTCGACGCCAACCTTGTCGACCACGCCGGTGGCGGTGATCTCTTTCACCGCGCCGGTCACCAGCTCGACATTGTCGCGGGTCAGCGCTTCGTACCACATCGAATCGCGCAGCATCCGTTTGCCATAGGGCGGGAACTCGGGGACAATCTTGGCCAGCAACTCGGGATCGCCCTTCACCTGTTTGGTGATATGCGCCACCAGCTGCTCGCGCACGGCCGCGTTGGCCGCATTGAGTGAGCGGTTCGGCTCGGTCCATTCAGGGTCCTTGCGCAGGTTCGGCAGCACCAGATCCGATGTCGCCCAGAGCAGCAGGAACCGATACCATTTGGTGTAATAGGGCACATGCGCGAGACCCCATTTCACTGCATCGCCGGTCTCCGCATAGAGCAGCGGATTGTAGCGCGCCCAGTGCGGCGAGCGCTGGAAGATGGTGAGCTGCTTGACCTTGGGAGCGATCTGCGGGCCGATCTGCATGCCGCTGGCGCCCGTGCCGATCTGCACCACGCGCTTGCCCGTCAGGTCGACCGTATGGTCCCAGCGCGCCGAGTGGAACTTGGGCCCGGTGAAGCGCTCCATGCCGGGGATGTCGGGTATCGAGGGGTTGTTGAGCAGCCCGCAGCCGGTGACCACGGCATTGGGGGTGAGCGTGTACTGCGAGCCGTCCTTGCGCTGGATTGTCACCTGCCACTTGCTGGACGCCTTGTCCCACACCGCCGAGAGTACCTGCTCCTCGAAGCGGATGTGATCGGCAATCTGCATCTCGCGGTAGCAAGTGCGGACATAATCCAGGATCTCGTCGCCGCGGGCGAAATAGTGATCCCAGTCGGGCTTCACCCTGAAGGAATAGGAATAGAAGTGGTTTGGCGTGTCCACCGCCACTCCGGGGTAGGTATTTTCGAACCAGGTGCCACCGACATCCGCGTTCTTCTCGATGCCGATGAAGGGAATGCCCGCCTCTTTCAGCTTGGCCGCCATGGCGAGCCCGGAATAGCCCATGCCGATCACCAGCACCTGAAACCGGGCCAGAAACTCCGCATTTGGGGCCTTGCGCCAGTGAACGGTCTTGGCGTCGGTGCGGTCGAAATTGAGCTCTTCGCGCACCATCGGCATGTATTCCGCCGGAACTTGCGTTCCGACCGCGCCGTTGCACATGCGCTGGAGCAGTTCGTCCGACGGGGGTGGGGGCAACGCGCGACCCGTGGCCGCATAGTCGGCAAATGTCGCAATCAACGCCGCGACCAGTTCGTGCTTCAATGCAGGAACTGGCTCGACCTCGAATGCCCAAGCGCCTTTGATATGCGGTGCGTAGCGCTGCAGCAGGGCTTCATCGCCGCTGAGGTGGGTATAGACCAGCAGCAGCGGAACATCGTCCAGCGCCATAAGGCGCGCCTCAAGGATGCCGGGCTCGCGAAGCAGCTCGCCTAGAATGCCTTCGCGGTATTCGGGCGGCTCCTGGCGGGGAGCTGAGTTATCGTGAGTCATGGAGCGGGGATACTCGCGCATGTGTATGACAGGGAGCCCGTATTGCCGCGCTGTCGGATTAATGCAATAGGGGATGGGCATTAAACGGGAAGGCCCCATTCATGCCCGATGCCCAAACTGACTCCGTCGCGGATGAGCTCGCCATTCGCCGCCTGCTCGACGAATATTGCCTGCGGCTGGAGCTCGGCCGGTTCGAAGACTGGCTCGACCTGTTTACCCCCGATGCGGTCTATGAAGTTTACAAATTGACGCTCACCGGTCATGCGCAAATGGCCGAAGTGCTGGGGAAAGCACCGCATGGGGTGCATATCGGCGGCCCGGCGCGCATCACGATCAATGGCGACGCGGCCGAGACGCTGCAAAACTACCTGTTCATCGCCACAAGCAGCGATGAGTGGAACGCCGGCTGGTATAGCCGCGCAGTCATCCGCACCGCCGCCGGCTGGAAGATCGCCCGCTGCCAGGTGAAATTTGCCCGCAAGGGAGCGTTGGCCGAGGACGCACGCGCCAAGGGGCTGGCTTTCCCGATCAATTTCGGATGAGCGCGCGGGCGCTGGCTACGGTCAGCACGTGCCCACGCGGCGCAGGATCGGTTCGCGCTGTTCCTTGAACTCGGCAAACATGCGTTTCAGCTCGGAGCGGGTCTTGTCGACGTCGTGGATGGTTTCACCGTCAACGATCAGCAACTGCTGCTGGCTTGTCAGCACTTGCATCACCCATTCGGCAGGATCTTTTTCCTTGGCAGCCAGCGCCTTGATGAACAGTTGTTCGATGCGACCCACCTGAATCGCCGAGCCGACGCGCGGGGCGGCGAGGTAATCGACACCGATCCCCAGCTCCGCCCGTTCGAGCAGGGCAGTGTTGAGCGCGGTTGCGGCAATCGCATCCTCGTCGGGAGTCGTCGATGCCGAAATCGGAGCGACAAAACCCGCGCCAGTCAAGATCAACAGTGCTTCCCAGATCTGGCCGCGGTTGATCTCGCTTAGCTCCTTGACCGCCATCAGCTCGCCGATACTCGCGGTGCCGTCGGGAAATCCGGCGAGCGCCTTGGTCAGTGGCCGGTGAATATCGGCCCGCAAATCGGCTTCGCCAATCACCGTTGCGACCTTTTCCGGACACTTTTCGGGATCGCCGAGCAGTACGAAGCGCTCCTTTTCGACCCGCTTGCCATGGTCCGTCAGCGCCATGAAACGCGGACCCTTGACGAAGATGTCGCGGCGGAACTGGGTGTTGACGAAATAGTCGCGCGTGGTTTCGCGCATGATCGGATCGCGAATCGCCTGCAGGATGGGCATGGCGCTCGCCGGCAAGCTGATCCCGGAGAGATTCTCGAGTATCGAGGCATTGGCGGCATAAGTCAGCTTCGCCTGGGCAAGGTGATCGGCGGCCTTGGAGAAGGGCATCGGGTGCCAGTCGGCGTTGTAATACTCATGCGCCAGATAGCTGCGGTCCTGGGTCTTGATCTGGTCAAGTCGCTGTTTCAGCATCGGGTGCTGGTTGAAATAGGCTGCGCCCGCGCCAATCACCTGATCTACAAATTCCAGCGAGCCGTTGATCCGGTCGACCAGCGCGCCGCCTGCCTCACGCTTGGCATATTCCGCCATGAGAATGCGCAGCGGGATGCCCGGTGACCAGCCCGGTGTCACGTTGTAGCTCATGTAGAGCGCACCGCCAGGCTTCAGGTTTGTCCGCGCGATGTCGACAATGGCCTGTCGGCCAGTTTCGCTGATCCATGACCAGATACCATGCAGCGCGATGATGTCGAATTGCGGCAGGTCGTCCCGGTTCGCCAACTCCTCAAATGAATCTTCGAGCAGGGTGATCTGCTTGCCCATGACATCGGCGAGCTCCTGGGCATTGGCCACCTGACCGGGATTGAAATCGGTTCCATAGAACCTTCCCGATGAGGTCGCTGCGTTGATAGCGAGCGACAGTCCCTGGCCGAAGCCGAGTTCGAGATAGGTCGGATTGTCAGAAATGCTGTGATCAATTCCGCATGTCAGCAGGGCCAGGCGGATTCGTGTCGGAGACAGTTCGTTATAGTAGCCGTAGGTGTAATTTACTTCCGACGTATAGCCTTGATGCCACATGGAACTCATCCTCCCGCCCGATGCGAAGGCGGGCCAATAACCATATTGTCAGGCAATGTCGAATCGGTCAGCGCTGACCGGAAACGCGCAGCGCTTCGACGTGCAGCCTGCCGTTGCGCACATAACCGGCAACTCCTGCGCGCATGTCTTCCAGTGCTGCATCGGTAAGCTCGCGGGCATAGGCGGCAGGTCGACCGGTCCACAGCTGGCGGCTGGCGATCGCTTTGCCCGGGGTCAGCATCGCACCGGCGGCGAGCATGGCATCGCCGGCGATGCGGCAACCGTCCATGACAATCGCCCCAAGCCCGACGAAGGCGCGGTCTTCCAGCGTGCAGCCGTGGAGCATCGCCATGTGGCCGATCAGCACATCATCGCCGATGATCGTCGGGAAGCCCTCTGGCCGGCGTGGCGTTGGGCTGTCGCAGTGCACCACAGAACCATCCTGGATGTTGGTCCGCGCGCCGATGACGATGCGGTTGGCATCGCCGCGGATCACGCAATTGTACCAGATGCTGGCATCAGGCCCGATCTCTACATCGCCAATGATCCGGCAGCCAGGCGCAATGAAGGCGCTGGAATGGATGCGCGGGCGCTTGCCGTTGAACGGCAGCAGGGTGACTTCGGGAGGGGCGGAACCGGTCATGGTCGTCATGGTGCCTTGAACATGTTTTCCCACCGGATGAAAGGCAGGATCGAGGCGTGGTCATCGGACCAGACGCGGCCCGCAGGTGGCAGCAGCGGTGTCCAGGGCGTGTCGGGTGCGGCCTTGCCGAGCGCGGCGATGATCGCGGGATCGCGGCTCAGCGCAACCCAGGTCGAGGGCGTGACAAATATCCGGTCGAATGGATTGTCGTCGCGCTTGGCA
>JANLSP010000556.1:0-1834 GCA_031362485.1 Novosphingobium sp. | reverse complement strand
GTCCAGATTTTCTGTCCGTTGACCACGAAACCTGTGTCAGTCCGGTCAGCCCTTGTCGCAAGCGATGCAAGGTCCGAGCCTGCATTGGGTTCGGAAAATCCCTGACACCAGCGAATTTCGCCGCGTGCGATCGCGGGCAGGTGTTCGCGTTTCAAAGCCTCACTGGCATAACGCAGCAATGTCGGACCGAGCAGTGTCAGTCCCCAGCCGGCGAGCGGCAGGCGGACGCCAAGCGCTGACATTTCATCCTGAAGAATCTCTGCGAACTGTGTGTCCAGACCGGCACCGCCATATTTCTCAGGCCAGGTCGGAGCGGTCCAGCCCCTCGTCAGGATGCGCTCGAACCATAATTTTTGATCGTCAGAAGCAAATTTGGCACCGCGCCCGCCCCAGTACAGATCGTCGTCCGACGCTGCGGGCACTCTCATAGAATCAGGGCAGTTTTCCCGCAGCCACGAGCGGACATCGCTTCGGAATGCGTCTGCTGCGGCTCGGTCAGCGGCCATGGTTGCCGCTTAAGACCACCACGCTGTCCTTGCGCGGATCGCCGGTCCTGTCGCCATAGGGCTCATCGCGCCTGCGCAGCGCTTCCTTGAAGCCATGTTCTTCGCCATCGGCAAAGAAGCCCTTGAAGGCGCTTGACAGGTGCGCCCGGCAATCGGTTTCTGCCGCCAGCCGCTGCAGCGTACCGCGGCCCATCAGATCCAGCCCCAGATTGACAATCCGCTTGTGCGCGGCCTGGATATCACTGGGCATGATGGCAATCCGCCGGGCCAGCCTTTCCACTTCCTCGTCGAGCTGATCGGCGGGATATGCTTCAAGTGCCAGCCCGAGCCGGGCCGCATCGGCACCCATCAGGACATCGCCGGTCATCAGCATGCGCTTCGTCCATTGCGGACCGACATGGTAAAGCCACATGTGGTTGGCCGGCGAGCCGATCGAACGGGTGGCCGGAAATCCGATCTTGGCATCCTCCGCCACGATGACCAGATCGCAGTTCAGGGCGACATCGGAACCGGCGGCGAGGCAGTTGCCATGCACCTTGGCGATCACCGGCTTGTGCATATCGTGGATGATCAGGCGCAAGCGGCTGCCCAGTTCGGTCAGCCAGGTGTCATCTTCAAAATTGTCGCGTGCCCGGTAGTCTTCAGGATCGTAATCGAGCTCGGCCAGTTCGGTCGTCAGGGCCCCGCCGGCAACATCTGCGCCCGCGCAAAAATCGACGCCATTGCCCGACAGGACCACACAGCGGCAGGACTTCAGGTCATCCGCCTCCATCATCGCTGCATGGAGTTCCTGCATGGCCAGGAAGCTCAACGCATTGCGCTTTTCCGGGCGATTGAAGGTGACATAGGCGACACCGTCACGTTCTTCGAACAGCAATGTTTCGGGATCCCGAAGCCACTTGCCCATTAGACCACTCCTTATCCTGCTGCGCCTTTTTGCCGGCACAAAAGTTGCAATGAAATAATAGTTAGCAATGCTATTTATATTGCAATTGGCTTCCCCCTACGCTATCCCTCGGCCCACAAGGCGCCTGACAGAACATCACCGATATGGCAGGGCCCTGTGACGTGCAATTCAAGCGGAGCAGCTGAATGGCGCATGCTGATGCGATCGCGGGAGTAGGCCAGCAGGAGCTCGCATCTTTTGCTGGAGAAATCCTCGATGGCGACGGCCACATGTACATGGATGCAGAGGTTCTGCGTCACGTAGCCGGCGGGCTGAATTGCGGACATATGCTCGACTATATCGAGAAATATGTGAAATCGGACGATTTCGCCGAGGATCGCCGCCGCAACCGGAACGAGCTCTGGATCGTCAAGGGGATCGG
>JANLSP010000534.1:0-2062 GCA_031362485.1 Novosphingobium sp. | reverse complement strand
GGTCAGCGTTCCCCGCGTGCACCAGCTAAAAGCGCAGGCGTTGGAGAAATTGAAGGCCGAGCTTGCGGGGTTCGCCGAGCTTCTGTGAAAAAAGGCGGCGGTACCGCTTGGTCCGCCGCCCCAGTAGGGGCGAAGCCCCGTTTTGGACTGCCCCGACAAAGAAAACCTTGATGGCGGTCAAGATAGGCCAGCTATTCTGAATTCACCTGGCCGGTGCGATCACAGTCTGAGCCAGATCGACAAGGCTCGACGGTCCCAGCACCTGCGGCAGCTGCTGCGGAGCACTGCCGCCAGCCGGATACCAGAGATAAAGCGGCACACCGGCAGCGCCCTGGGCAGTCAGGAACCGCGTGATCGCGGGGTCCCGGCGCGTCCAATCGCCAACCAGCACTATGACTCCTGCACGCTCGAATGCCTTGCGCGTCTCGTCACGCTCGATGGCCACCCGCTCGTTGACCTTGCAGGTGAGGCACCAGTCGGCGGTGAAATAGAGGAAGGTGGGCTTGCCCGATGCGCGCGCCGTTGCCAGTGCGCCTTCGCTGAAGGGGTGGGTGCCAGACAGGCCGGGTGCGGCTACCGGCGACGTTTGCAACACATAGGGCGTTGTCGACAGTCCGCCCAGCAGCAAAATAGCGATCAACGAAAAGGCCGCCCTGCCATTGGCAAGGCCACTGCGCTGGCGTTTGCCGATCTCAGCCAGTTGCACAACTAACGCCGCACCGATGGACAGCCACAGCGCGGCAAAGGCGATGCCTCCAAGCCTCCAACACAGCCATGCCAGCGCCAGCGCAGTCAACCCCATTGGCAGCGCCATCCAGCGGCGGAAAGTGACCATCCACTTGCCCGGCTTAGGCAGGCGGCGGCGCAGCGCTGGCATGAAGGCAATGGCCAGAAACGGCAGTGCGATGCCGAGGCCGAGCGCAGAAAACAGCGCCAGCCCTTGCGCCACTGGCAACAGCAGCGCCGCGCCCATCGCGGCGGCCATGAACGGGCCGGTGCAAGGCGTGGCGACGAAGGCGGCGAGCAGACCGGTTGCGAAAGCGCCTTTGGCCGAGCCTGCACTGACGAATCCGGGCACAGAAATTTCGAACACGCCAAGGAAGTTCGCTGTCAGCCCGGTCGCCAGCAGCAACAGCGCGGCAACCACCAGCGGCTCCTGCAACTGGAACGCCCAGCCGACTTCCTGCCCCGCCGCGCGCAAAACAAGCAGGAGCGCGCCCAGCGCAAGGCAGGCAAGCACTACACCAGAGGTATAGGCAAGCCCTTCGCGCCGCGCCTCGTCCTCGTTGCCGCCGGCGCGCGCAAGGCTCAGCGCCTTCAGGCTCAGGATCGGGAAGACGCATGGCATCACATTGAGCAGAATGCCGCCCGCCAGCGCACCCAGCAGCAGCAGCACGAAGGATGCGCCGCCGGTCGTTTCTCCGGCCAGCGGGGTGCCCCCTGCGGGCACTGCGCCGGGCTTTGCGGCGAAGGCAAGGCCATCGGGCTTGCCCGCCGCCAGCCGCAGCACGCCGCTCAGCGCAGCCGGCTCGATCGCGGCGAATTTGGCGCGCGGCATTTCGATGATTAGCATATCGTCGGCGCGGCTGAATCTCTGCGCGCCGGCGTAGTCCACCACTTTATCCTCGGCGATAAACAAGTGCGGGCGCAGGAGCGCAACGCTTTGCGGCAGCGGAATGGCGAGCCGCAGCCGCCCCGTCTCCAGCGCGAAGCGCGCCTCGGCGCCGAGCGGCGCGGGCATGCGTTGGCGCCACAGGTCGAAGCGCGTGTCCCGCGTGCCCACGCTGCCCACCGTGATCTGCGCCGCAAGACTCGCCCGCTCGGGCACGCAGATCGTATCGGTGCAGGCGAGCCACTGCGCGTCGACCGAAATCGGCAGCACCCGCCCAGCCTGTGCGCCCGGCGGAATGGTAAACGGCACGATCACGGCATGTTCGCTGCCATAGACATGGTTCATCAGTCCCTGGATCAGCAGCGTTTCGGGCACCGGAAAACGCGGCGCGCCCGCAGTGGCCCCGGGGGGGAGTCGCCATGTCAGCTGCATGCCCAGCCCGGCATCGCC
>JANLSP010000530.1:0-2044 GCA_031362485.1 Novosphingobium sp. | reverse complement strand
GAGTCAAGTCAACACCATCCGCTCGACCTGCGGAAGTTGGACAGCACCGGGTTGCTCCGGCCAATCGCGCCGGTTGAGCACGGCCCCGTCGGCCTGCAATGCGACGATTGCGCCGATGTCAATCTTGCCGAACACCCATCTCACCGCGTCTATCTGACCAAGTTCAACAATGCCATCTTCGGGAAAATCACCGTCCGGCGGTCCAAAGACTCCGGCTGCGCCGCGATTGATATCTACTGCGGGCGACCATAGCGCTTCGCCGACGAGCGGGGATTGGACGACATAGCATTGCCCTTCCAGCGCGCGAGCCTGCGAGGCTATCCTGACCCGCCAATAGCCTTGCATGGAATCCGTACATGAAGGCACCAGCAGCACCTGCGCACCCGCCTCAACCAGTGCCCGGGCGAGCAGCGGGAACTCGCTGTCATAGCAGATGAGAACTCCGATTTGTCCGAGTGCCGTTTCGAACAGCCGCAACGCCCCACCTGCCGCAACGCCCCATTGCTCGCGCTCGAAGCGCGTCATGATCAGCTTATCCTGATAGCCGACTGTGCCACCTGGGGCGAACAGCCGGGCACGGTTTACGTATGTGCCGTCGCTGCGGCGGAAAGGCGCGCTAGCGGCGAGGATATGCATGCCAAAGCGCGCGGAAAGCGTCGCATGCAGGTGATCGACTTTGGGCAAGAGCGAGCCGACAAAGGCCAGTGAGGCGTTCAGGTCGCCCATTGTTGCCGGGTCCAGGGATGCCAGTTCCATCGAGGCATATTCTGGAAAAACCGCCAATTTTGCTCGGTTGTCGGCAGCTTCGCTCAGCCAGCGCTCCAGCTTGCTTGCATATTCCGCCCAGCTTGCGAGCGATCCGATCGGATATTGCGCGGAAGCGACCGTAAAGATCATAGCTGGCGCGCCCAGTGCTGCATGGGCTTGGGGCTCTCGTCAGCCTCACCGTGCTCTTTCCATTCAAGATTGCTGATCAGGCCGGTCAGTGGGGCATAGCCGCGTTTGCGCCAAAACATTTCGAGCGGAACATAGTCAGTTGGGCGAGCGGGATGATCGTCGGCGCGGATCACCGCGGCAAAATGTGCTGCGGCCGCGCCGCACGCAAGCGCATGGGCCTCACGGCAATCGAAAAAGGCATTGCCAATCCCCTTGCCCCGAAATGCCGGCAACAGAATGCTCTCGCCAAAGTAGAATGACGTGGCTGTATCGATTCCGAATTTTGCAAATGACGCGGGCAATTTGTCCTTGTTAGCACGCGCCGGCGATGCGGTAGCCGCACCGACAATCTGGCCTTCTGATATGGCGGCAACCAGCAGGGCATCAGGCGCAGCCATGAATTCGCGCAGGTAGGCTGCTTCGTATTCAACATCGCCATCATAAAGATAGGGAAAGGCTGCAAAAACTTGAATCCGCAATCGGGCCAGGTCATCCATGGCCGTGCTGATCTCGCTGCCGGTCAAAGGGCGGATTGCAACACTCACCCTCCGACTTGTGCCGTCCAGTCGGCCAGATTGTAATAGACACTTACCCGCGTTATCGCCCCAGCTTCCAGATCGAAAAAAGCACCGGCTGGCAGCATGTATGTCTGGCCATTCGCTTCGGGCAAGCCCTCGTCAGTCGCAAGATATTTGCCATGGACGATGAACTCCGCCGCGCCGCGCGTACCCGCATCGTTGGCCATGATGACGATGTCGGTCAGCCGCTCGCTGTAACAATGGTCCATATGGGCCAGAAAGGCGCGAAATGCGGCCTTGCCCGACTGGCGCGCGCCCTGGTTGATATCATGCGCCACAGTTTCAGAGAGGCAGGCCAGCATGCCAGCACTATCCCCTTGATTAAAGGCTTCATAATATCGGGATAGCAGCCTGATCGCATCTGCTCTTGCCATGTCTTCTCCCCCTTGATTTGATGATTTAGAGCAGCGCCAACCTGTCAACTGCTGCGCCGACGATCGGCGAGAAGGCATTGCGGTCGGCGGCCAGAATCGCGGCTTTCATGCGCGGGTCCCAGAAATCGCGGATGTGCTGAGCGGTGGCCGCAACTG
>JANLSP010000516.1:0-5729 GCA_031362485.1 Novosphingobium sp. | reverse complement strand
CTGATCGAGCTGATGGAAGGTGTCGAGGAAATTCCGGGGGTTGTGCTTGATGAAGGGCTCGACTGGAACTGGAAAAGCTTCCCTGACTATCTCGACCGGCTGGCGGCGCGGGAATATACGATGGATATTGCCAGCAATATCACTCATGCTCCCTTGCGCGTCTTTGTCATGGGCGAACGCGCGCTTGGCCATGAGGCAGCGACGCCGGAAGATGTCGTGCAGATGGCAGCGCTGGTGCGCGAGGCTATGGATGCGGGCGCAATCGGCTTTTCCGGTGCACGGCTGCTCGAGCATCTATCGAGCAAGGGCGAGCATGTCCCCGGAACTTTTGCCGATGACGACGAACTGCTCGGCATGGCCAAAGCAATGGGAGAATCGGGCCACGGCACCTTTCAGATCATCCCGCTCGGCGGGGTCGGTGCCAGCCTGTATAATGAGGCTGGACGTCCGGCACGCCAGGCCGAACATGACCGCATCGTGCGGATTGCCGAAGTCTCGGGCCGGCCACTGACCTATTCGCTGGCCCAGTTCAATTCAGATGAGACCGATTGGCAGATGATGATCGAGGAATCTGAGCGCGCCGCCGCCGCAGGTCTGCCGATCACGCCGCAAGTCGGCGCGCGCGGGGTCGGTTCGATGACCATGCTAGATGGCTATCACATCTTCAAGTTGCGGCCTTCCTATCATGAAGTTGCCCACCTTCCGCTTGCCGAGCGGGTTATCGCCCTTCGCGAACCGGCCCGTCGAGCGGCCATCCTGAACGAGCAAGCCGACCCTTCATTGGTCGCCGCCGATCCCACGCTGGGAGCCTTTATCGAGATGCTCAGGAAGCGGGCGGGCAATGTTTTTCCGATGACGCTGCCGCTCGACTATGAGCCAGCCGAATCGCAGAAGCTAGGCGTCCTTGCGGATGCTGCCGGAGTTCCAATCGAAGAATATCTTTATGATCACTACACCGCGGGCGACGGCACCAATGTTTGTGCCAGTCATGTGCTGAATTTTGCCGGGGGCGGCCTTGATGGGTCATACGAAATGCTGAAGCGCGACATCACCGCGAGCGGCCTGGCGGACGGCGGCGCGCACATGAAGATGATCTGCGACGCTTCGATGCCGACCTTCATGCTCTCGTTCTGGGGCCGAGACCGCACGCGCGGGCCGAAATTGCCGCTTGAACATCTGGTGCGAAAGCTCAGCCTCAAGAATGCCCAGCTCTATGGCCTGAACGATCGCGGCCAGATTGCGCCCGGCAAGCGCGCAGACATCAATGTCATCGATTTTGAACGGTTGGCGCTGCATATGCCGCACATGGTCCATGACCTGCCGCTGGGTAGTCCGCGCCTGCTGCAAGGTTCGACCGGTTATCGCGCGACCCTGGTGGGCGGAGTCGTAACCCGCCGCCATGACGCCGAGACCGGCGCAAAGCCGGGCCGGCTGATCCGCTCTGGCAGGGCGGCTCATTGAAACTGGCTAGCTATGCCAGCGAAAGAAATGCCTGGGCCAGTTGAAACATGCGCGGTTCGCTGTCCGGTTTGCCCAGGATTTGCAGTCCGACCGGCATGCCGCCTACCAGGCCTGCTGGAACGCTGAGCGCAGGCCAGCCCAGCAGGTTTGAAACAGCCGTGTGGGCAGAATAAGTCTGCATGTAGTCGGGCGATTCCCAAGCTCTGGCCCATTGCTGCCGAGTGGGCGCGAGAAACTGGATGGTGGGTGAGAGCAGGAAGTCACTCTCGGCGAAGATCCGGTTCATGATCTGCCAGATGCTCTGGCGGATCTCGCGGGCGCGGATCACGTCGCAGCTCGGCGGCTCGCTGCGGATGGCATTGGTGCGATCGGCGCGCAAGACAACGCTGCAAGCCCAGCCCAGGTCGTCAATGGACACTTCCGTTTCGGCGATCTGCGCGCCCGCATTGCCGAGGCGGAAGGCCGCCTTGCGGACGGCAGCAATGATCCCGCCAGCATCTTGCCCGGCATAGGCAGAAGCGTAGCCGAAATCGTCGGTCCAGCCGAGCCTCATGCCGTCAATCGCGGTGCCGATGGCGGCCAGATAGTCGGGCGGCGGGTCCGCCAGGCACATCAGGTCTCGGCCGTCGGGGCCGGCCAGCACCGACAGCACATTGGCCGAATCCCGGACATCGCGCGATAGCGGGCTGACATTCGACAAAAGCTTGGAATTGATTTCCGCCCAATTGGCCGAAGCGACGCGGCCGCGCGTGGGGTTGATGCCGATCAGTCCACAAAATGCGGCGGGCAGCCGGGTCGATCCCAGACCGTCGGCGGCGATGGCCAGCGGCACCATCGCAGCCGCGAGTGCACAGGCGCTGCCGGCGCTCGAATCGCCGCAGACCCGCTCGCGGTTCCAGGCATTTTGCGGCTGGAGCGCGGAATCGCCGAACTCGCGCGTGGTCAACCCCGCGACGGTGGTGCCGACAACGATCGCGCCCGCCGCGCGCAGTCGCTCGGCCTCGATGCTGTCACGCGGGGCAATCAGCGACTGCGCGGTCCAGGAGTCCCACCAGGCCATGCCTTTAACCGCGACGTGCTCTTTCACCGCCACCGGAATGCCGTGGAGCAGGCCCAGCGGCTCACCCGCCAGCACCGCGCGTTCGGCGAGGCGCGCTTGTTCCCGTGCGCCGCCGAAATCGACCATCCGGAAGGCGTGGTAGTGCGGATCGAGCTCTTCGATCCGGCCGAGGAAATGTTCGACGACCTCGACCGGCGAAATGTCTCGCGCGGCGATCATCGCGCGCAACTGGCCTGCTGGCAGCCAGCTCAGCCCATCGGCGAGGTCGTGGCAAGCCGCCGCCAGACGCGGCGCGGCATCCCGGTTGTCCGCGCTCCGGGCCATTTCAGCCCGCAGCCACGGTGCGTGATGCCATGAACCCGCCATCGACGGGCAAATCCACGCCGTTGACATAGGATGCGCGCGGGCTGTTGAGCATCAGCAGCACCCAGGCCTGTTCTTCGGGATCCGAACGCCTGCCGATCGGCTGGGAGACGGTGTCGATCTTTTCGGTGGCGACTACAGCCTCAATCTCGTCAAGCATCGGCGTCTTCACTGTGCCCGGGCTGGTGCAGTTGAGCCGCACGCCGCGGGCAATGGTGCTGGCGCATTGGTGCTGGGTCCATACCGCGATTGCTTCCTTGGAATAGCCATAGGCATTCGTTTGCGGCGCGGGATGCTGATCACACCACGAAACCGCCGCATCGAACGAAGCGGTGGTTACGAATTCACGCAGTTCGGGAATACGCTGGCGCCAGCCTGCCCCGCCATTGGAGCCGATGCAGATGATCGCGCTTCCCGCCGGCATCTTGTCCAGCAAGGCCTCGGTCAGATAGCGCATGCCGATGAAATTGGCTGTCATCACGTCAAGCCAAGGGTGCATCGGGGCCAGGCCAGCGCAATTGAACAGGGCGTTGACCGGGCCAGAAACCGCTCTCACCGCGCGCTCAATCGAAGCCTGCTCGCGCAGATCGACCTGGGTGAAGTCGGCCAGCGGTAGATCGCATTCCCGCCAGTCGAGCCCATGCACTTGGGCTCCGGCCGCGATCAGCAGACCGGCAGTCGCGCGGCCAATGCCCGAATGGCAGCCAGTGACGACGCAGCGTTTGCCGGCATAAGCGAGTGGGTCGGTTTGAATGGTCATTGGGGGTCTTTCGCGGCTTTCCGGGGCGTCCAGACGAGCGGCAGGCTGGGCATCATGGCTGCAGCGCCGACCTTGACTTCGAGGCTCGCGCCCTCGGCAATTGTGAAGTCGGGAATGCGCGCGAGCCATTCTTCGAGGAATATCCGGATTTCGGCGCGCGCCAGGCTGGAGCCCATGCAGTAATGCGCGCCCGCGCCGAAAGTCGCATGGACGATTCTGGGCCGACCGAAATCGACGGCCAGCCAGTCGCCCTCGTCTTCGGGCCCATCATTGGGGAAATTACCCAGCGCAGTCGGCGCAACGATCAGATCGCCGACTTTGAGCAGCACTCCGCCCAGCGTGGTATCGCTCGCCACTTCGCGGGTGAGGTTGACCATCGCCATGCGCCGCAGGAATTCCTCGATGGCCTCGGTCATGATCTCGGGCCGCGCGCGCAGCTCCCGGCGATGCCCGGGATTGAGCGCGAGGAAGCGGGTAATGAAGGTCAGCATTGAGGCGACCGTATCAAGCCCGGCGAGCATCAGCACCGACATCAGCCCCTGCAACTCGTCGTCGCGCAGCGGCCTGCCGCCCATCGAAGCGTTGGCCAGATCGCTGACCAGGTCGCTGCCCGGTGCGGCGCGGCGTTGCTGCACCTTTGCCATGGTATAGCCTGCCAGGTCGGCAAAGCCCCGATGCCGGGTTTCGGGCACATCGGGGCGGATGATCCGGTCGACGATCGCCATGATGACCGGGCGGTCCTGCGCCGGCAGGTCGAGCATCGCCATGAACACGGCAATCGGCATCTGCTGCGCGAAATCGGTGACGAACTCGCAGGCACCCCCGGGCTCCAGCTCATCGATCAGCCCGATCGACAAGGCCCGCGCCCGCGCCGCCAGAACCTTGACCTTCGCCGGGGTCATCGCGCGCGAGAGCAGGCGGCGATAGTGGGCGTGATCAGGCGGGTCGATCATCAGCGGGATGATCGGCACGGCAGGATTTGCCGACTTGGGAACCCGCATCGCCCGGCTGGAAAACGTTTCCGCATCCTCGAGGATCTGCCGGACATGTGCGCCACTGGTCGCCACCCAGTGCCCGCCGTTGCGCTGGGTCCAGAACAGTTCCGGCACACCAGACCCGCGCAGGCGGATCATGGCTGCGGCAAAATCACCGTCCGGCGCATCGACCTGAAACGTGTCGTAATCGACGATTCTGTCCAGCGGAACGTGGCTGGGAACATCAGCCCTGTCGGAATAGAGCATGATCCGGCGGCTATGCCGGCATGATCGGCGCGACCGCGGCTGAATCGAAATAGTCGCGCCACTCGGCGATCTTGCCATCGCGCATGGTGAAAACGCCGGTGACAGGGAGTTTGAGCAAGGTGACGCCGTCGCTGGCCCGCGTGAAAGTCTCCAGCCGCTCGGACATCACGACATCGCCAGCCGCCGCATCGTGCAGGATTTGCAGCTCCGTCACATAGGCGGTCTGGAAATAACTGAGAAAATCGAATGCGGGACCGGGACCGGTGCAGGCCTGATCGGGCCATGGCACATTTATGTAGCGGCAATCCGGCGTCATCACTTCGCCAAACTGTGGCTTGGTCATTGTCGGCCAGCGGGAGCAGAGCCGGCGAACCACCTCCAGGTTTCTTTGCTCAGCTTCGCTTGGCATATCATTCCCATTATTCTGACGCTGATCAGGCGAATGTCAGTTTCCGCGCATTGTCGCGCATGATCTTGCGCACGTCGCTGTCCGAGAAGCTCTCGACCAGCCCGAAGAAGTCGCGCGGATGGGCGATGCCTTCGGCGTGCGGCCAATCCGAGCCAAACAGGATGCGCTCCGCGGGGATATGCTTGGCGAGATCGGCAACGTCGTCCTCGACGAACGGCGCGACCCAGCAGTTGCGGTGGAACTGGTCGACCGGGTTCATCGCGAACATACCGGGGTTCTGCATATGCACGACCTGTAGGTCATGCAGCAATGGCCCGACCCATTGCGCGCCATTTTCGATGTATGCGAATTTCAGTCGCGGGAACCGGGTGAACAGCCCGTGCGTCACCAGAATCGCGGCAAAATCATGCACCAGGCGCTTCTTCTGCAGCATGG
>JANLSP010000507.1:0-1631 GCA_031362485.1 Novosphingobium sp. | reverse complement strand
GACGAGCTGCGTTCGGAGATGATTTCGGCTGTGTCGGTGACCGGCGGGCATCTGGGTGCCGGGCTCGGTGTGGTCGAGCTGACCGTGGCACTGCACTATGTGTTCAACACGCCTGAGGACAAGCTGGTCTGGGATGTCGGCCACCAGGCCTATCCGCACAAGATTTTGACCGGGCGGCGCGACCGCATCAGGACGCTGCGCAGCGCGGGCGGGCTCTCGGGCTTCACCAAGCGCTCGGAGAGCGAGTACGATCCCTTCGGCGCGGCGCATTCATCGACCTCGATCTCGGCGGCGATCGGCTTTGCCATGGCGGCGAAGCTTTCGGAGCGGCCCGGGCGCGGCATCGCGGTGATCGGTGACGGGGCGATGTCGGCGGGCATGGCCTATGAGGCGATGAACAACGCCGAATGTGCCGGCAACCGGCTGGTGGTCATTCTCAACGACAACGACATGTCGATCGCGCCGCCGGTGGGCGGGCTTTCGGCCTATCTGGCGCGGCTGGTAAGCTCGCGGCCGTTCCTGAACCTGCGCGATCTTGCCCGCAGGTTCGCGCGCAAGCTGCCCGGCCCGCTGCACAACGCCGCGCACAAGGCCGACGAGTTTGCGCGGGGGCTGGCGATGGGCGGGACGCTGTTCGAGGAGCTGGGGTTCTATTATGTCGGACCCATCGATGGCCATGATCTGGGCGCGCTGATCCCGGTGCTGGAGAATGTGCGCGATATGGCCGAAGGCCCCTGCCTGATCCATGTCGTCACCAAAAAGGGCCACGGCTATGGCCCGGCCGAGGCTGCAGCCGACAAGTATCACGGGGTCCAGAAGTTCGATGTGATCACCGGCGAGCAGAGCAAGCCCGCGCCCGGCCCGCCGCAATACCAGAACGTGTTCGGCGAGACGCTGGCGGACCTCGCCGACAGCGATCCCCGCATTGTCGCGATCACCGCCGCGATGCCATCGGGCACCGGGGTCGACAAGTTCGCCAAGCGGCATCCCGAGCGCACTTTCGATGTCGGCATTGCCGAGCAGCACGCGGTGACCTTCGCGGCAGGCCTTGCCGCCGAAGGCATGCGGCCGTTCTGCGCGATCTATTCGACCTTCCTGCAGCGCGCCTTCGATCAGGTGGTCCACGATGTCGCGATCCAGAACCTGCCGGTACGCTTTGCCATTGACCGGGCGGGGCTGGTCGGCGCGGACGGAGCAACCCATGCCGGCAGCTTCGACATCACCTATCTGTGCACCCTGCCCAACATGGTGGTGATGGCCCCCTCGGACGAGGCCGAACTCGCCCACATGACCAGGACCGCCGCCGAATATGACGATGGCCCCATCGCGGTGCGCTATCCCCGCGGCAACGGCACCGGCGTGGCCCTGCCCGAGAGCCCGCAGGTGCTGGAGATCGGCAAGGGACGGATCGTCAGACACGGCACCAAGGTTGCGCTGCTGAGCCTGGGCACCCGGCTTGCCGAGAGCCTCAAAGCCGCCGACCAGCTCGAGGCCAAGGGGCTTTCGACGACGGTCGCCGACTTGCGCTTTGCCAAGCCGCTCGACGAGGAAATGATCCGCAAGCTGATGACCACGCACGAGGTCGTCATCACCGTCGAGGAAGCCAGCATCGGCGGTCTGGGCGCGCATGT
>JANLSP010000349.1:0-2658 GCA_031362485.1 Novosphingobium sp. | reverse complement strand
CCTCGCGGTGTTCCTGCCGGTCATGGCCGGGCAAACCGGCAATACTGGCTGTCAGGCGCTGGCGGTGACCCTGCGCGGCATGACGCTGGGTGACTTGCGCGCCGGGGCCGCGCGATCACTGGTGCGCAAGGAAGCTACGCTTGGGTTTTTCAACGGCTTGCTGGTGGGTGTGACGGCCGGGATCGGGATGTTCGTCTATGCCACCATGCAGGGCGAGGCCCAGCCCGTGCTGCTCGCCGGGGTGGTGATGATCTCGATGATAGTGGCCTGTTCTGTCAGCGGGGTTTCCGGGGCAATGATCCCGTTGACCCTCAAGCGGCTGGGCGCGGATCCGGCGACGGCATCGAGCATTTTCCTGACCACTGCCAGCGATGTCGCCAGCATGGGAATTTTCCTCAGTCTGGCGACGATGCTGTTGTGAGGCTCACTCCGCCAGTCGCAGCGCCACTTCGCTCATAAACCGCGGATCATCGCGCTTCGCCAACCATTCGGCCTCGGCGGAAACCGCGCCCAGCATATCCGCCAGCGGGTCCATTTCGGCCTTGGCATAGTTGCCCAGCACATAGCCGGTCACCCGGTCCTTGTGGCCGGGGTGGCCGATGCCAAGCCGCACCCGGCGGAAGTCTGGCCCCAGATGCTGGTCGATCGAACGCAGGCCGTTGTGCCCGGCAGTGCCGCCGCCTTGCTTCACCTTGATCTTGAACGGGGCAAGATCGAGCTCGTCGTGGAACACAGTCAGCGCGTCGGTGTCCAGCTTGTAGAAGCGCAAGGCCTCAGCAACGCTGCGCCCGCTTTCATTCATGAATGTCGCGGGCTTGAGCAGCAGCACTCTCTGCCCGCCGATCCGGCCTTCCTGGCTCCAGCCGAGGAATTTTTTCTGGATGGGGCCGAAGCCGTGAATTTCCGCGAGCGCATCGCAGGCCATGAAACCGACATTGTGGCGGTTCATCGCATATTGCGGACCGGGATTGCCGAGGCCGACCCAGAGTTGCATCGACTCCCCTCCAGTCCCGAGCCAGTCGAAGGGAGGGAGGGGCTGGTGCAGGGCCCGCTTTCAGGCCACTCCCAACATACCCTCCTCTGACCCCCTCCCACGAATGGGAGGGGGAGGAAGAATTATTCCTCTTCCGCAGCGGCTTCGGTATCGCCGACTTCGCTTCTCAGCGCGGAAGGCGCAACGATTGTCGCGATGGTGAAGTCGCGGTCAGTGATCGCGCTGGCCGAACCGGCTGGCAGGACAACATGACTGATGTGAATCGAGTCGCCGATCTCAAGTCCGGTCACATCGATCGCGATCTCTTCGGGAATCGATTCCGCGTCGCAGACCAGCTCAAGCTCATGACGTACGATGTTGAGCACACCGCCGCGCTTCAGGCCGGGCGAGGCAGCTTCGTTGACGAAGCGCACCGGTACTTCCACATGCACCGTGGCATTGGCCGAAAGGCGCAGGAAATCGACATGCAGCGCCCGGTCGTTTACCGGATGGAATGCCACATCCTTGGGCAAGGTGCGCACTTTGCTGCCGCCAACCTCGACCTCGACGATCGAATTGAAAAAATGCCCGGTGCCAAGCTGGCGCGCCAGTTCCTTCGCCTCGACGTGGATTGTCAGAATTTCTTCATTGCCGCCGTAAATAACAGCGGGGACCCGGCCTTCGCGACGCAGCGCACGGGAGGCTCCCTTGCCTGCCCGCCGCGTCTCGGCCGGAAGAGTAAGCGTCTCGCTCATGTCGCTTGCCTTCCAATACGATTGATACACTTCGCCGCCACACCTCCAGGGATGATCATGACGCGAAGCGCGGGCACCTAGCGGGGATGGGGACGAAAGGCAAGCGCGGCAATCAGAGAGCCTATTGCACCCGCGTCACCGTCAGTCCCCGTGCCCTCAGCATGGCGGCGAGGCCATCCGCGCCCGCCATGTGCGCCGCGCCGACTGCCACGAACAGCCGCCGCCCCGCGGCAAGCTCGGCGATGATGCGCTGCGTCCAGGCCCGGTTGCGGGCGGTGAACAGCGCCTCGCGCAGTTCCGGGTCGGCGAGCAGGCCGCGATGGCTTTCGGCCTCGATGCTCTCGAAGTCGCCAGTCCGCCATGCCAGGACCAGATCCGCGCTCTCGCCGCCGGGCGCGCCTTCCTCGCGCAGCACGGCATTCAGCAGGTCGCGTTGCTCGGCTTCGGGCAAGGCATCGAACAGCCCAAGCTGAGCCGATGTGCCCTCGAATTCGATCACGCGCTTGGCATTGGCAAGGCGCAGCACGGCGCGATCAATGCCGTTGTCCGCCTCTTCGCCAGTCGCGCCAGCGCGGGCGAGCAGCAGCGCGGCAGCCCAGGTCTCGGTGGTGGCGAGATCCGCTTCGCTGCGCCCGGCCTTTTTCAGCCGCGCGGCCAGTGCCTGACCAAGAGCGGGATCGGCACGGTACCTGAGCGGCGGCAGGTCCGCGCTGGTGCTGAGCTTTGCGTAAGCCTGCGCTGTTGCGCGATCATCGGCTAGCCCGGCCACTTCGACCGCCACGGTGTCCGCTTGCGCAAACGCCTTGTCGATGGCCGGCGAGCGCCAGGTGGCGGGGCGAGGGAGGGCGTGGATCGTGCCCAGCAGCCAGGCCTGTTCGCCACCAGGGCCTGTGACCTGCCAGAATGCCGGGCGCGCAGGATCAGGCGCGG
>JANLSP010000472.1:0-1885 GCA_031362485.1 Novosphingobium sp. | reverse complement strand
CGGGTCGCACGGCACTGCTCAGCGCGGTGGCCGACACGATGATTCCGCAGACCGACACCCCCGGCGCGCTCGCCGCAAAAGTTCCGGCCAAGTTCGACGCGTTGTTGCTCAACTGGGCCTCGCCGGAGCGGCGCGTCGAGCTGGTCGGCGCGCTGTCGCGGATCGATGCGGCGGCCATGGCTGCCGAGAAGAAGGGCTTCGTCGCGCTGTCGCCGGGCAAGCGTACCGAGGTGCTCACCGCGTTCGACGCAGCCGCGCTCAAAAATGTGCCCGATACCCGCAATCTCAAAGGCATGGCGGCGATGATGGCCGGGCCCGCAGTGGCCGATCCCGGCTATGGAAAGCTGCGCGAGCTGATCATCTCGCTGTTCTTCTATTCGGAAGAGGCGCTCACCAGCGTGCTGACTTACGAGCACACGCCTGGCGGCTGGACGCCGTCGATCAAGGTGACCCCCCAGACCCGCAATACCGGCGGGCTGGGCATGTTTTAATCGGAGCACCCAGATATGTTTGATGCAATCGTAGTCGGCTCCGGCATGAGCGGCGGCATGTCCGCCAAGGAATTGTGCGAGCGCGGCCTCAAGGTGTTGGTGATCGAGCGCGGCCGCAAGCTGGTGCACGGCGAGAGCTACACCGACAGCCTCCAGCCATGGGAAGTGCCCAATGCCGGGATGGTCCCCGAACTTGATCTGGCGCGGCACTACAAGCACCAGGGCACTTCGTTCATCAATTCCGCCACCCAGCAATATTGGGTGAAAGATGATGAAAACCCTTACAACACCCCAGCGAACAAGCCGTTCGAATGGATCCGCGGCTATCATCTGGGCGGGCGCTCGATCATGTGGGGGCGCCAGTCATACCGGCTCTCGGCGCAGGATTTCGAAGCCAACGCGCGCGACGGTCACGGCTGCGATTGGCCGATCCGCTATGATGATCTCGCGCCGTGGTATTCCAAGGTCGAGACTTTCATCGGCGTCGCCGGATCGAAGGAAGGGCTGCCGCAGCTTCCCGATGGCGAGTTCCTGCCAGAATTCCCGCTCAACGACGGCGAGCTTATGTTCAAGGCGGCGATCGAGGCGAAGTTTCCTGGCCGCAAGGTGATTTCCGGGCGCACCGCCAATCTCTCCAAAGCCGCGCCGCACCATGAGGAACTCGGCCGCTCCAGCTGCCAGGCGCGATCAATCTGCGATCGGGGCTGCAGCTATGGTGCCTACCATTCCAGCCTTTCGTCTTCGCTGCCCGCGGCGGACCGTACCGGCAACCTCACTATCGTCACCGATGCTATCGTCCACAGTCTGGTGCACGATCCGGCTACTGGCAAGGTGACTGGCGTGCGCACGATCGACCAGAACACCAGAGTAGGCAAAACCTATGAGGCGAAAGTCGTCTTCCTCAATGCCTCGACCATTGGCACAGCGCAGATCCTGCTCAATTCAAAGAGCGCGGCCATGCCGCGCGGCCTTGCCAACGGATCAGATCAGGTCGGGCGTAACCTGATGGATCATCTGTTCGCGCTATCGACGGCGGGGATTTTCCCCAATGGCCCCAAAGACAGCTTCTATCACGGTCGCCGCCCGACCGGTATTTACATCCCACGCTTTCGCAACGTCACCGAGGAAGCTGACGGCTTCGTGCGTGGCTATGGCTATCAGGGCGGGGTCAGCCGCATGGGCTGGCGCGCCGGGATGGGCCAGCCGGGGATCGGCGCCCAGCTCAAGGATCGTGCAGCCAAACTGGGCCCGTGGTTCAGCTTTATTTCGGGCTTTGGCGAAATGCTCCCCAATCCGGAAAATCGGGTGTCGCTGAGCGCGACGCAGAAGGACAGCTGGGGCATCCCGGTGGTCGAGATCAATTGTGCGCAAGGCCCCAATGAGGCGAAAATGGT
>JANLSP010000465.1:0-6380 GCA_031362485.1 Novosphingobium sp. | reverse complement strand
AGCAGGAAGCCGACGCCGAGCCGCGCGCCAAGCCCGACAATGCCCATAACGACAAACAGGCTCGCCGCATTGGCAGCAGCAATTCCCTTTTCGCCCAGCATCAGGAAAAGATTGGTGGCGATGGTCATGTTGTAGAACGAGAAAGCGGCGAACGAGATCACCAGCCCCTTGAATGCGCGGGTCCTGATGCCTTCGCCGAAAGTCAGGCCGGTCAGCGCCGGACCAGTTGCGGCGGCCTGCGTGCGTTCTGGTGGATCGCGGAAGAAAAGCAGGGTCAGCGGCAGGGTCACCGCTGTCCAGATCGCGCCGAGCGCCATGAAGCCATGTTGCCAGCCGATTTCCGCTATCAGCCAGGTCGCCAGCTTGGGTTGGATCATCGCCGCGAGTGGTGCACCCGACAGTGCAACAGCCAGTGCCAGCCCGCGCGATTTGTCGAAGCGGGCGGCAATCGGCCCGGACCATACTGTCGCCTGCACCAGCACCACGCCGATCGCGATGCCCACCCACAGCAGCCACCAATTGGCCGGCGTGCCGGTGGCTGTACCCAGCAGGGCAAAGGCGCCGGGCAGGGCAAAGAGTCCGGCGATCGCTACCCGGCGCGAGCCGAAGCGATCGATAACGAGCCCGACCAGCATATTGAGAAAGATGCCGAGGAACATCGCCACGGTGACGCCGAACATGGTCTCCGCGCGGGTCCAGCCAAAGGCCTTTTCAACCGGACCGGCAAAGGCCCCGAAGCCATAGCTTTGCAGGCCGATGGTCGAGAAACCTATCATCGCAGAGAGCGTCAGCGGCCAGTGCGCGCGCCATTCCGCAATAGCTGTCTTCGGCTCATCGGTGCTGCCGTTCATGCCTCAGTCTCTCCCGTCTGCTTTTGCCCTGCCTAACAGCAAGTGCATCAACGGCAAGAGCAACAAGGCCGAGCGGCAGCCTCGATTGCCGGGGGCGGCCCGGGTTGGAACCCCGCGGTTCACAGGTCAGTCGGGCAAGCGACGATCAGGTGAGCGAAGGCACCAGGTAGTCCGGGCGTCCGACCCGCTCCCGCCAGTAGCCGGTTTCGCTCATGCTGGCACCGTGCGCGAAGCGGATATCGCCCGGCCTTGCCGCGCGGAAATTGATGAAGCTGAGTCCCTCCGGGCCCGCCGCGAAGCTGTAGAGCGTGTCTGCCGCAATGGCGATTGCAGTGCCCGGCCCGGCCAGCCGGTTGCCCAGCCGCATGGCCCCGGCGGTGATAAAAATGATCTCATCCTCGCTGTGCGAATGGATCCCGCGCGCGGCCTGTTCGGGCGTCAGCTCCATCCCGCCGGGAAAGTGGTTTTCGTGCAACCAGACGGCGCTGCCGGGCCAGTCGGAATCCGCGTGAAGCCCCCCGCTGACCCCGCTTGTCCCTGGCTCGGCCGCCATGCGCGGCACATGCGCCGCCGGCAGCAGGCGCACCGTGCCGACACCGTCCTGAACCGCCGATCCCGCAAAGCACAGCACCAGCGCCGCATCACTGCCTGAGCCGGTCAACACCAGTGACGTGCCGCGTCCGACAATCGCGCTTGATCCGGTGACAAGTTCCGTCCCTCCGGCAGTGACTGCTCCCTGCCAGACATAGGCCGCGCAATCGCTTGCGCGCGGTTCGATCTTTGTCGCCTCGCCCGGCTCCAGGCTGTAGAGGCGCAAATGGATCGGATCGCGGACGCCAGCGAAATAGGCATGGCAGTCTGCCGTCCCGGTGGAGCCTTGCGCCAGCGCCTGATCGCGCGTCCTCACGGAAACCTTTGTCATTGCCACCTTCCGGACTTGTTGCATCGCGCCCCGATACTGCGCCCGCCGGCTCCTGCGCACAAGCGTCGCGATGACCATAGATTCTCCCGATCAAACGCCACTTGACCGGGCAGCCACAATCTGATTATCTGTCAATTATTAGGCCTGACGCAAGGATCAACTGCACCAAACCATTACAAAGACGCATGAAATCCGCAGGCCGCGCAGGTAAGCTGGAACAATTCCAGCGAAAAGGGGAGTGACACCTATGACCGGATCGAAATGGATTCTCATGCTGTCAGCGGCAGCGCTGCTGGCTCCTGTCAGCGCAATGGCACAGGATTCTGAGGAAAGCCGCGGCGGTGTCGAAGATATCATCGTCACTGCCCAGCGCCGCTCTGAAAGTCTCACCGATGTACCGCTGTCGATTGTGGCGGCGACCAGCGAGACGCTGCGTTCGAAGGGCCTTGAATCAATTACCGACCTGCGCTTCCAGACGCCCGGCTTCATCAGCCTCAGCGGCACTGGTTATACTCAGCTATATGTACGCGGCATCGGTAACAATATCTTCGTCGGCGCTGACCCCAGCGTGGCCACCTTCATCGACGATGTGCCCAGGGTTTATGGCAGCCTTACCGACAATTTCATCAACGTGGAGCGGGTAGAAGTGCTCAAAGGAGCCCAGGGCGGGCTCTATGGCCGCAATGCGACCGGTGGCGTGGTCAATATCATCACCCGTCAGCCGGACGACAAGCTTGCCATGCGCGGGCGCGTTTCGGTTGGCGAATATTCGTCGGTCGATGCCTCGGCTTTTGTCAATGTTCCGCTTGGCGACAAGGTGGCGTTGGCATTTTCGGGTAACCGCCGCACGCGTGATGGCTATCTCAAAAACATTGCGGTCCCCAACCCCTATCCCGCCGGAACCACGTCCTTCTTTGGCAATCCCAACTCGACGATTGCGGTCAAGCCGCTTAACAACGCCGACTTCTGGGCCGGCGATGCCAAGCTGCGGGTAAAGCCGACCGGAAATCTGACCATCACCATCGCCGGTGATTATGCCTACAAGCATGATGCGGACGGAAATGGCTGGGTGCAGAAGGATCCAAACTACAACTATCTGGTCTATCTCGGCTATGTCGGCGCCTCCGGGATCAGCGCTGCGAGGCCCGCCTGGCCGGTTCCGAAGAGGGGCGAAGCCTATGGCGCAATCGACAGCTTCTCCTATACCGAGGACTACGGTGTTTCTGCCAAGATCGAGCTGGCACTGCCGACAGTTGACATCACCTCTATCTCCGCCGTGCGCTGGAACAGTTCGAATTTCCGCGGCGACATCGGCGCGGCGCCAGTACCGATGGCCGGCTTCTTCACCGACTTCGACCGCAAGAACTTCTATCAGGAGCTGCGCTTCGTCTCGAATGGCTCGGGTCCTCTCGAGTATCTCGGCGGCGCAACCTACTATCGCGACAAGATCAATGCCCTGATTCGCGGCCTCTTTGTCGGCTTTCCTTTGAGCGACACGATCTCGACCAGCAAGACCGAGAATTTCTCTGTCTATGGCCAGCTTTCCTATGCGCTGACCGAGAACCTCAAACTGACGGGCTCGCTGCGCTATGTCAGCGAAACAAAGAAACTTGATTTCCCTGCCCTGGGCGCTTTCCCTGCAAGACAACCGCAGACCAAGCAGGACAAGCTGCTGCCATCCGTGACGCTTAGTTACGATACCGGCGACGGGGTCGTCTATGCCCGTTACGCGCGTGGTTTCAAGACCGGCGGCATAAACCCCATTGTTCACCCCGACGCTTTCAAGGGCCAGCCGGGCAGCGAATTCTCGCCTGAAGTGGTCGACTCGTTCGAAGCGGGATTCCGCACCACTCTGTTTGATCGCCGCGTGCAGTTCACCTCGGCGGTGTTTTACAACGCGTACAGTGGTGTCCATATTGCCCGCAATGGCAATGCGGCCAATCCAACGGTCAGCCTCGCTATCTTTTCTGCCGGCACCGCGCGAACCTATGGCGCCGAAGCCAGCGTGAGCTGGCAGGCGACGCCGGAATTGAACCTTTCGGCCAACGTCGGCTATCTCAATGCCCGTTACAAGAAGGCCGGCTATGCCGGCAGCCCGGTCGTCGATCCCTTCACCGCCAATGGCAATCGCATGTCGTTGTCGCCGGAATGGCAGGGCGGCATTTCTGCCAGTTACAACCAGCCGATCGGCACCTCGTGGCGGTTCAAGGCGAGCGCGAATTTCGCCTTCATCAGCCACTACAATTATCAGTACGAGGAGCGCCCTTTGCTGGAGCAGCCGGCCTATCAGGTGGTCAATCTGCGTGCGGGTGTCGCCGACTTTGATGAGAACCTTGGCCTCTACCTCTACATCAACAATGCGTTCGATACCGACTACACCATCTTCGGCACCAACAATTCGCTCGGTACGCTGCTCACGCCAGCCCCGCCGCGCGTAATCGGGGCGACGCTCGAGGCCAAGTTCTGATCCAATTGCCTGCGGCGGCTGGTCGGGGGCGCAAATCGCGCCCCAAGGGCCGGTTGCCGTCAGGGCGTCAGTTCGAATTGCACTGTGACTGACGCGTTCAGCGCAACCTCCCCGGCTGCGACCGGCGGAGCACCGCCGGCATCGGACGCCATGGCCCGCGTATTCATCAGCATCGGCTGGGGCACATATCCGCCTGCCTCGCTGATCGAGAGGATGCGCAGCACTTTCAGGCCAGCGGCCCGGGCATAGAGACTGGCCCGCGAACGCGCCTTGGCCATCGCTTCAGTGCGCGCATCATCCTGCGCTTCATCGGGATTGTCGATTTGGAAGCTGGGGCCATTTACCTGGTTGGCGCCGGCGCTGACCAGGGTGTCGATCACCTGGCCGAATTCGCCGAGCTTGCGTTGGCGCACATTGACCGTGTTCGACACCTGATAACCAACGATCAGCGGCTGTTCGGGTTCCATTGTTCCGTCCGGGCGCGGGCGCTGGGGGGCATAGACCGGATTGAGGCTGAGCTGGCTGGTCTGGATGTCCTTGTCGGCGATCCCGGCGCGCTTCAGCGCGGCGATCACCCGGCTCATGTCGGCCGAATTGGCGGCGAGAGCCTCGCCTGCTGATTTGCCGGTGCTGGTTACCCCGGCAGTGAACAGCGCTAGATCGGGCTTGCGGGCCGAGCGCCCCTCGGCGCTGACCGTCAGCAGGGTATTGCCCGCAGCCATCGACGGGGCAGGTCCCGCCTCATGCGCCTCAGCCATTGCAGGGACAGCGAGGCTGGCAAGCGCGAGAGAGGCAAGAAAGGTCGGTTTCATTGGAAAAGCTCCTTGGCATGATGCGCCTCGCATAGCCTTGTTCAGCTTTCGCCGACATTAACTGAACGCCCGATCAAAGCGTCGCCTCAATCGCCCGCGCCGCCGCCGCAGGATCTTCCGCGCGGCTGATCGGCCGCCCGATGACGAGAATACTCGCGCCGGCATCGCGCGCCTCGCGCGGGGTCACGGTCCGCTTCTGGTCGCCCAGCTTGCCATTTTCCGGGCGTAGCCCGGGGACCACAAGGAAGCCGTCCTTCCACTGCTTGTGCACGGCGGCGACTTCGTGGCCCGAGCAGACAATGCCATCGACCTGCGCCTCGCGCGCCAGATCTGCCAGACGCAACGCCTGATCGTGGGTGTTGCCCTGGATGCCGGTGCGGACAAGATCGCTGTCATCCAAACTGGTCAGCACCGTCACGGCGACAACCTTGCAGTGCTCGCCCGCCGCCGCCTTGGCATCTTCCATCATCGCCCGGCCCCCGGCCGCATGGATTGTCACGATTGCCGGCTCGAGCACATGGATCGCCTGCATGGCCGAAGCAACCGTGTTGGGTATATCGTGTAGCTTGAGATCGAGAAAGATTGGCAGGCCGAGCTTGTGGATCTCGTGAACCCCGTGATGGCCGTGGGCACAAAAAAATTCCAGCCCCAGCTTGAAGCCGCCGACATGGGCCTTGACCTTGCGTGCCAGCGCTTCTGTGGCATCGAGGCGGGGAATATCGAGAGCAAGGAAGATCGGGTTCGACATATCAGGGTGTCTGGCTTTCTGGCGAGGCAGGAGGAGGATTGGCGGCCTCGAGCTGGCTGGTTGTGGCGAGGGGCGGGCTGGGGGTGTTGGCCCGCACCGAATTTTCCAGCAAGTTGATCCGCCGGTTCAGCCGCCACTTGCCGGCCTTTGACAGCAGCCACATCGGCAGCAATCCCAGCAGGAACGAGACGAGCAACAGCGCTGGCAGCTTGGTCTCGAGGATCAGCCCTTCCCAGATCTTCACTTCGATCGGGTTCCAGTTGTTGAGCGAGAACAGCAGCAGCATGACCAGCAGAAGCACCACGACAACGGTGCGAAGGATATTCATGGCTCTCTCCCCATGTGGTGATCGGGTCTGCGGCGATGCTAAGCGCGAATCCGGAGGAAGGGAAGGCTCGGACTAATCGCCGAAGACGCGCGCAAAAATCCGGTCCACGGCCTTGAAGTGATAATCGAGGTTGAACTTGTCTTCGAGTTCGGTCGCGCTCAGCGCTGCACTCACTTCCGGGTCGGCCTTGAGCAACTCCAGCAACGACAGAGCGCCGTCGCTCTCCCACACTTTCATCGCGTTGCGCTGGAC
>JANLSP010000441.1:0-1534 GCA_031362485.1 Novosphingobium sp. | reverse complement strand
GCGCTTGAAGACCCCGGCGTGCCTAACTGGCTCGATCCGGCGGGCTATACCGAAGGCGGCATCTATGGCCGCTGGTATGACTGCGACAGCGAGCCGCTGCCCAGCCTGAAGCGGGTCAAGCTCGCCGAGCTGCGCGACCATCTGCCCGCTGACACGCCGGTGGTGACACCAGAAGATCGTGCTGAGGAGCTGCGCATCCGCGTTCGCGCCTGTCAGCGCCGCAGGAGGTGGTAATGATTACCGAACATCTCAGCTTCACCGGCAAGGTTGCCATTGTCACCGGCGGGGCAACCGGGATCGGTTATGCCACGGCTCTGCAACTGGCGAGGCTGGGGGCAAAGGTCGTCATATGCAGCCGCACAGCCGTTGAGCTTGAACTGGCTGCAACCCAGATAGAGATGGAGAGCGGCAGCAAGTGTCTCGCGGTGCCGACCGACGTGAAGAACGAAGAGGCCTGCATTGCGCTCGTCCAGCGCACGGTTGATCAATTCGGGCGCGTCGACATTCTGGTCAACAATGCCGGCGGAACCCGCATGGGGCCGCTAGAAAGCATCCCGACCCGGGGCTGGGATTCGATCTTCGATCTCAACGTCAAGAGCGCTTACATCCTGACCCGCGAGGCGGGCAAACACATGATCGCGCAAGGCAGCGGCGCGATCATCAACATTTCCTCGGGCGCAGGGATCAATGGGGTGAAAGGCGGCGCACACTATTCCGCCGCCAAGTCCGCATTGCAGATGTTCACCAAGGTCACCGCAGCCGAATGGGGCAAGCACGGCATCCGCGCCAATTGCGTCGCGGCGGGAGCAATTGCCTCCGAGCGGGTCCTTGAAGCCTGGAAGGTAGCGAAGCTGGACATGGACAGCTTCCGCAAGTCCACACCGCTCGGCCGCACCGGCACCCCCGAAGAAATGGCCAACATGATCCTATTCTTTGCCAGCGATGCGGCGAGCTATATCTCGGGTCAGACCATCGCTGTCGATGGCGGGCCGAGTCTTGGAGGAATACCCGATGCTTGATGGAATTCTCCTCTCCGGCACGGGGATGGGGACCGCCGCGAAGCGTTGGTGGAGGGGTGCTGCCTCTTCAAAATCAACCCCTGGGCTAGCGGCAATCACCCCACCACCATCCTACGGATGGTCAGCCTCCCCGTTCCGGGGAGGTATTTAATCATGGACGCGAGTTACGATCCTCCCGCGCAATTCCGCAACGCCTCCGATCAGCTCCACGACATCGTCGCAAACGAAGTCGGCACCACCGATTTTGGCCCGCCCGACTATCTCCCCGGCCTTAAGGTCATGCTCCAGTCGATGGATTATGACCCGCATTTCCATGAGCAGGGCCGCCGCCTCGCCTGGGGACAGGTGGTCGGCGTGCTGCGCAGCCGGGCGCACGCGATAAAGTCGATGAGCGAAAACCCGGGCTTTGATGCGAGCCCGATCCTCGATCCGGTGGTGATCACCGGCGTACCGCGCACCGGCACCACGGCATTGCACCGGTTGATGAATGTTGATCCGCGCTTCCAGGGCCTGCA
>JANLSP010000439.1:0-9199 GCA_031362485.1 Novosphingobium sp. | reverse complement strand
GGTTGGCGAGCGTCTTTTGCCAGCAGCAGTTGCGCGCGCGCTTCCTCCAGCGCTGCCAGCGCGCTGTCGATCTCGGGCATCCGGGGGGAAGACTTCGCCTGATCGACCAGCAGGCCATGCAGGAACAGGCGCACGGCATAGCGGGTGTGCTCATCTACTCCAGCGGGATCGAAAACAACGCCCCAGGCCGCGGTCAGCGCCGGGCCGCCGACGACCAGGTTGAGAAAGGCCTGACCGGCAAGGCCGGCGGCCTCGCCTTGCTGCCCGGCGCGGCGCGCGAACAGGTCAGCCAGGAAATCAATCGTCGGCTGGGTTCCCGCCTGCACATTGTAGGCGCCGATTTCAGGCATGCGCCCTGATTCGGCGTTGGTCAGACGCAACAGGCGCAGGCCTGCCGGGCTCATCAGGTTGGCGACCAACACGCGGCCAATGGCAAGCAGGCTTTGCTCCAGATTTTCAACTTCGGCGGCACGCAGCGCTTCGATAGGCACGATCCACTCCTCGATCGCGCGGGCCAGCGCCGCCTTGAACAGGCTTTCCTTGTCGCCATAGCGCGCGTAGACCGTACGCTTGGCCATGCCTGCTGCCTGGCAGATGCCGTCGATGCTGGTGCGTTCAAAGCCCTGCGCCAGGAACAGGTCGAGCGCGTGATCGAGCAGTTCCTCGTTGCTCAAGGTTGGCCGCCCCGGGCGGCGCTTGCTCCCGGATGAAGCCTTGCCCGCGATCCCGGCAAGCTCAATCGTCGCAGAATTCATGCCCCGTACTCCGCCGCACCTCGACTATTGAAACGAATAAGGTGACAATCAGTTAAAATCAAGCGGCAACCGCCGGATAAATTCGCTTGTGGAGCCATGATTGAAACGATATAGGTGTCAATCAAGGATCGGCTGAGTCGTCCAGAGGAGAGGATCGGGCAATGAGTGTGACGACTGGCCTGGATGCAATCGAGCTGACCCCGCATATCGGCTCCGAACTCACGATCGACAAGCGTACATTGCTCAGCGGCGAACAGGCCGGGGAAATCCGCGCTTTGTTGGTCAAGCGCGGCGCGCTCGTGGTGCGCGGGGCACATCTTTCCGACGAAGAACTGCGCACAGTCGCGCGCTCGCTTGGCCATCTGCGGCTTGGCGGGGCCAAGCGGGGCTCGGATGGCAAAGTGCTCTCCGAAGGCGATGGCGGCGTGCTTGTGGTCAGCCTTGATCCCGAGGTCAACCCGGATTACGCGCGCTTTCTGCCCGGCAATTTCCTCTGGCACATGGATGGCACTTACGAAGAGGTGCCGCCATTCGCCACACTCTTCATGCCCTATCGCCTCAGCCGCGAGGGCGGCGACACCATGTTTGCCAGCACTTATGCCGCTTTCGAGGACCTGCCCACCGATGAGCAGGCGCGGCTCGAAAAACTGCGCGCAGTGCACACCATGCAGGCCGCGCTGTTCCCTTCCATGCGCCAGTGCACGCCGGAGGAATTTGCCGTCTGGTCAAGCTATCCCCAGCGCAGCCATCCGCTGGTCTGGCAGCACAAGTCGGGGCGCAAGTCGCTTGTGCTGAGCACGTCGGCGGCCTGGATCGAAGGGATGCATCCCGCCGAGAGCCATGATCTGCTCCAGCATCTGATGCGCCACGCAACGCAGGACAAATATACCTATCGCCACAAGTGGCAGGTCGGCGACCTGGCCATTTGGGACAACACCGGCGCAATGCATCGCGCCATGCCGTATGAAGAAAACAGCGTCCGCGAATTCCATCGCTGCACCTTGAACGGCGAAGAACCAATCACGGCTGCGGCCTGAAGGAGAATACCCCCAATGCAAATCGGCATCCACCTTGCCTTCCAGAACCTGCAGGGCAAACCCGACAATGAATTTCACCTCGGCGAAGCAAAACTGGCGGTCGAGGCCGAGGCGATGGGCTTCGACATCATCGGCTCAGTGGAGCATCATTTCACCGACTATGCCGCCTGCCCCGACCCGATCCAGGCACTGACGTGGATTGCGGCCAAGACCAAGACCATCAAGCTGATGCCGGCTGCGGTCATCCTGCCGTGGAACGATCCGCTGCGAGTGGTGGAAAAAGCAGCCATGCTCGATGCGGTCTCGGAGGGCCGGATGATCCTGGGCATGGGACGCGGCGCAGCCCGGCGCGAATTCAACGCATTTCGTCAGGACCTGGCCGACAGCCGCGAGATGTTCGACGAGGCGGCAATCATCATCATGGAGGGCCTCGAGACTGGTTTCGTCGAGGCCGATACCAAGCATTACAAGCAGCCACGCATCGAAGTTCGCCCGCGTCCCACGGGCTGGACGCGCGACCGCATGGTGATGGTTTCGATGTCGCCCAGTTCGGCGGAAGTTGCCGCGGACTATGGCCTGAAGGCGCTGCGTTTCAGCCAGGGCGAGTGGGAACGCTCGATGCCCGAGATCAACACCTATCGCGAAACCTTCCAGGCCAAGCATGGCAAGAAGGCGCCGCCCTTCATGATCAGCGATTTCGTCGTCTGCCACGAGGACGCCGCCAAGGTTGCCGAGCACACCGATCACTATTTCGCCGACCAGTTCCTGCAAGTGGTCAACCATTACGAATGGGCCAGCGATCACTTCAAGACCATTCCCAGCTACTCAACCTATGTCGCGCTAGGCGAAATGACCGAGGCGCTGGGCGGGCCGACCAAGGCATACAAGGGCTTCATCGACGGCAACCTGATCGGCACGCCCGAACTGATGCTGGAAAAGCACGCGATGCGCGTCTCGATGGTCGGCGAATACGACATGCTGGCCAATTTCAGCTTTGGCGGCATGCCCACCGAGGAAGTCTACAAGCAGATGAAGCTGTTTGCCGACAAGGTCATGCCGGTGATGAAGGGGTAGCCCTCAAATCCCCGCATACCACTGATAATCCCGGTTATCCTCCCAAAATCCGCCCTTGCCGCCATAGAGCCCGCCAAGTGTGGCGCGGGCCTCGATGCGCATGACGTATTTGGCCTGCTTGTAGCCAAGCTGGCGTTCGACCCGCAGGCGGAGCGGCGCACCGTGACCGACTGACAGCGGCTTGCCGTTCATTTCCCAGGCCAGGATCGTCTGCGGGTGGAAAGCATCGGCGAGATCGATCGACTCGTAATACGGATGGCCTTCCAGAGTGTCGGCGCAATGGAAGACAATGAACTTCGCTTGCGGCAAGATGCCGGCGAGGCTCAGCACCTGGCCGAGTTGCGGCCCCCGCCACTGGCCGATCGCGCTCCAGCCTTCGACGCAGTCGTGACGGGTGATCTGGACGCGCTGCTGCATTGACTGCAACGCGGTCATCGGCAGCGCGAGCGGCTGCTTCACCAGCCCGCCGACTTGCAGGCCCCACTGGGCAAAGCCGGTTGCGACATGGGAGTTGTAGCCGGCGGTGGCCGGATCGGCAGTGCCGTTTACGCGAAAAACCGGCGACATGTCGGCCGGCGCGTATTCGCGAGCCAGCGCCTGGCCACCGATAAGCCGCTGCGTGTCCTGATGCCAACTGCCGGCTTCTTGCAGCGCCGAACGGAAGGCCGGGTTTGCGTTGAGCCTGTCACAGCCCGACAGCATCAGTCCGGAGGCCCCCAGCGCGCCGTTGCCCAGCAGGCGGCGGCGGTTCAGCACAATGCTCATCACACACGCTCCTTCGGCAAACGGTAGCGCCCGGTTATCATCGAGCGGACTTCGTTGAACGGTCCGGCCAGCACAACCATGGCCAGATGCACGGCAATGAACAGCGCGAAGCCACCAGCGGCAATGAAATGCAGCGAGCGCGCGCTCTGCCGCCCACCAAACCATGAGGAGACCGGCACGGCGGCATCAAAGCCGGGCGACATGGCAAGCCCGGTAAGAATAACCAAGGGCAGCAGCACCAGCAGCACACCCAGATAGGCGCCCTTCTGCAACACGTTGTACTTGAGCGCCGCCGCGCCGGTCGGGAAACGCAACTGCGCGTGGCTCTTGATGTCGTGCCAGATGTGGCTCGGCCGCAGCTCCCCGCGCGCAAACCACAAATCGCGCTGCATATGCCGGTTTGCCAGCGACCAGACCAGATAAAGCGGCGCGCCGACCAGCAACATCCAGGCAAAAGCAAGATGCCAGATGCGCGCATCGGCAAGGCTGTAGAACGAAGGGATGGTCAGCCAGCCGGGAAAGGCGATGCCGTCCATGCTGCCAATTTCCAGCCAGGCCGGATCGGGATTGGCGCCCAATTCGCCCCAGTAAAGCCGGGGGTGGGCGTTGAAGATCATCATGCCGCTCATCAGCATGATGAAAATGGCCAGTGCGTTCAGCCAGTGCCACAACCGGGTCGAAAGCCGGTGGCGCTTGACCAGGTCTCCGCCGGCGGGCCGAGAAGGGGCGGGATTGTTGTTCAGCTCAGTCATCACCACTCCAGTTCGCACGCAAGCGCTGATTGGTTACACCGGATGACTCAGCGATGACAAAGCCCCGGATTTTCTGGCGCCAGGCTGGCACGGATCGAGTTCTGCATGAAGGCCGTAACGACATACTGACCAACCATCGCGGGAAACTCGAGCATTTGCGCTTCGTCCCAGCTCTTGGCCAGAACATCCCACGTCGCCCCGCTGATGGCGAAATCTTCGAGCAGTTCTTCAACGCCGCGCAGGATTGCAGCCTCGTGCTCGCTCCAGCCGGGCGCAGCGGAGCCCACAACAGCACGCTCGATTTCTTCCGGACTGACGCCGTAGCGCTGCGCGATCTTGACATGTTCGCCCCATTCATAGGGCGCTCCGGTCAGCCAACCAATCCGCAGCACGGCGAGTTCGCGCTCGCGCGGGGAAATCCGGCCTTTGAAGAACAGCGTGCCCGATTCCATGTGGCTGCGGAACAGACCGGGGTGCTTGGCCAGAGTGCGCATGTATTCGGGCATGACTGCTGCCGGGCCGGCGCCCGCCGACGCGCGCACCGCATCGACGATCTCGCGAGCTTCGCCGCTCATCTCGCTGTCTTCCAGTGCGATGATCTTGGGACCATCGCCGACCACTTGCGCGTGGCGTTGGTCAATCCGGTCGCCGTAGCCGGTGCGTGTCGTCATGATAGTCTCCTAGCGGTGCGAGAGGCCGGGGTTGCTCGGCCTGAGCCTTGCCCCGACCGAATTCTGCTGCATGGCGGTCGCCGCATAGACGCCAACGAGGATCGGAAATTCGAGCAACTGCTGATCGCTCCAGCTTTTCGCCAGATCCGCCCAGGTTTCATCTGATATGCGAAAGCGCGCCAGAAGCTCGTCGACGCCGCGCAGGATCGCCGCTTCATGATCGCTCCAGCCCGCAACGTCCGGTCCATGCGTGATGCGCTCCACTTCCTCGGCCGACAGCCCCAGACGCTTGCCGATATCGACATGCTCGCCCCATTCGTAGGGTGATCCGGTCACCCATGCCTGGCGCAGCACGGCCAGCTCGCGCTCGCGGTTGCTCAATGTGCCGCGCGCATTAAGCATGATGCCGATATCGGTCTGCGCTTCGTTGAGCACGGGATGACGCAGCATGGTGGCCGTGACTTCGGGGATCTGGCCGTTTTCAGGAACGCCCATGGCGAGGCGCAGATTGCGGCAATATTCGAGCGCGTCCAAGCTCAGTTCCTTCTCGGAGAGCGGCTCGATCCTGGGCGCCACGCCGTTGATCTCGGCATCTCGCGCGGCGGCATCTGCTGCTCCGGCAAGCACTTTCATCGCTGTCCTCTCTGGATCTGACCTGACCTATGCCAATAGCGCTTTAGCGAGCACGGGCAAGCGTGCGGCTCGCTTGACCAGTCCGCTGATTGACTGCACCACAAGCGCGAGGATGCGGGAAGGAAAACAAACATGGCTAACGTACTGACCGAGCGGCGGGACGCGCTTGCGATTGTCACGCTGAACCGGCCGGAGCGGCGCAACGGAGTGACGCTGGGGCTATGCACCGGGCTTTATGACGCACTCACTGCCATCGCTGCCAGCGATGCGCGAGTGGTCATCCTGCGCGGCGCGGGCAAGGATTTCTGCGTCGGGGCGGATATTGGCGGAGCCGCAAGCGGGGATCCGCAAGCCAAACGCCCCGCCGGCTTCGATGATCAGGCGCCGATCTACAATGCCTCGCTCCTCCTCCACACCATGCCGCAAGTCACCATCGCTGCAATCGATGGCGGCTGCGCGGGCGCGGGCATGGGCTGGGCGGCGGCCTGCGACTTGCGCTTTGCCTGCGAGGAAGCCCGGTTGTCGACCGCCTTCCTTGCGGTCGCCGCCTCGGGCGACATGGGGCTGTGCTGGTCGCTCACCCGCATCCTCGGCGGGGCAAAGGCGCGTGAGCTGTTGTTCTTCCCGGAGAAGCTCACCGGCGAGGACGCACTTCGTCTGGGCTTTGTCAGCCGGCTGTTTCCGCGCGCCGACCTGCACGCCGAAGTGGAGTCACTGGCGCAGCAATTGTGCGACCGCGACGGCCTCGCGCTGGGTATGATGAAAGCCAATGCGCTTTCGGCAGAAACGCTGGCGATGGCGGATTACATCGCCATCGAGACCGCCCGCCATTTGCGCTGTGCCGGCCGGCCCGATTTCGCCGAGCGCATGGCCGAACTGTTCGCCAAATCGAAAGGCAAATGACGGTGACCGGGCTGCTGGATGCCGAAGAGATTCTCACCCTCGCCGAGCGTGAGACCGGCGCTTACGGCCTCGCCGACGATGGGCTGAAAGCGCGGCTGGGCAGCGTCGTCGACTGGGCGAACGGACCCGGCCCCTATGATTCCATGCGGCTCGCCGCAATTCGCGCGCAGGTCCAGCGGATGCTGTCGGCGCGCCTACGCATCGCGTTTGACCGGCAGAATTTCCCGGCCATTGCCGAAGTGAAAATCAAACGGCCCATTTTCGTTGTCGGCCTGCCGCGCACTGGCACCACCCTGCTTCACGCGCTGCTCGCCGAAGACCCTGAGGTCCATGCGCTGCAATCATGGCACATGCTCTCCCCCTCGCCGCCGCCGGGCCATGGCCCCGTCGCGGCGGGCCGCATCTCCCATGCCCAGCGGATAATCGAGGACTGGATGGCATTCTGCCCGGCGCAGAAGATGATGCATCCCTATATCGACAAGGGGGCCTTCCAGCTGATTGAGGACGAGGAAGCCTATGGCCTCGATTTCCGCAACGTCTATCCCTATCACTACTATCAGGTACCGACCGCCGATTTCGGCGTGCGCCTGGGCGCGGATGCAGGGGGCGCCTATCAATTCCATCACCAGTTGCTCCAGCATCACCAATGGAACACGCAGGCCAGCCGCTGGGTGTGCAAGAGCCCGTCGGCGCAAGGCTATCTCGATACGATCTTCAATGTCTATCCCGATGCGCTGTGCGTCTGGGCGCACCGCCCGATCGGCGAAATCTACGCGAGCAACGTCGCGCTGCGCGCCGCCGTGTTCGATACGATCAGCGGCAAGCCCAACGACTGGAACGGGCGCAGCATGGCAATAGCGGAGGGTATGAAAGCGGGCATCGACAAGATGCTGGCGCAGGAATTGCTGAGCGATCCCCGGGTGATGCACCTGCCCTTCCGTGAACTAGCCGCCGATCCGCTGGGCGCGGTGCGCAAGGTCAATGACCGGGCCGGGCTGGAGGTGACGGGCGAGTTTGCCGCCAATGTCCAGGCCTGGCTTGATGCCCCGGAAAACCGCGTCGATCGTTATGGCCGCTATCCTTATTCCTATGAGCCTCTGGGGCTCAGCCGCAAATGGGTCGAAGAGCTGTTCGCGGACTATTCGCAGCGGTTTGGACTAGACTGAACCATGCCGAAAAACCCGCTCGCCACCGAAGCCCAGCGCCGCATCGAAGACAGGGCCATGGCCCTGCTCGCCCGCCCCGAGATCGAACGGGTTCGCCAGATCGTCACGCTGCTGTGGCGCAATGCCACCGCCTGGCCGTCGCGCGATCAGGCCGACCGGTTTGAGAACATGATCGAAGAATATCTGTTCCACCACGCGATGCGCGCGGCGAACGGCGATGCCAATCATCCGGCGGCAACGCGTTTCATGGTCCCCGCCCACCGCTGGTTTGGCCGCGAGGTGCCGGGATCGCGCTGGGCGGGCGACAGCCCCGACTTCATCTACCGCACCATACCCATCGCACATGGCGGGCGCTACGAGATCCGCGGCAAGGCAAGCTGCGCCGTGCCGCCAAGCGTCAACTGGTCGCTGATGGACAACAATAGCGCCGCGCCGCAAACGCAGGCGATCCTCGACAGCCTCGACATGGACATCACGGCGGACGGCAGCTTCACCATCACCATCGATAATAGCCCCGCCGAGGGCCGCAAGAACCATATCCAGACCAAACCCGGTGCCGATTTCATCATGGTGCGCGATGCGCTTGGCGACTGGCAGACGCAGGGCGCAAATGCGCTTGAAGTCACCCGGCTGGGTCCCGATGCCGGGCCAACAAGCGATGAGGACATGGCGCGTCATCTGGCCAAAATCGCAGTCGATGGCGTCTATTACACGTTTTACATCACCCACACCGGCTATGGTCAGGCGCCCAACGAGTTGCGCCAGCCGATGTCAGCGGGAGCCTTCGGCGGCATGCCGACGCAATGGGGCACCAAGGGCAATGTCTGGCTTGAGGAGGACGAAGCGTTGATCGTGCGCAGCAATGCGGCGGGCGCAGGTTTTCGCAATCTGGTGCTGACCGATGCCTTCCACCTCTCGATCGAATACTGGAAGCGCACCTCAAGCCTCAACATGACGCAGATGGCCGCAGACGATGACGGCGACTTCACCTGTGTCATCGCGCACCGTGATCCCGGTATCCACAACTGGCTCGACACCGGCGGATTGCACCGCATGCAGTTCGGCCAGCGTTGGCAGGCTTTCACGCGCGGGGAGCAGCACTCCGATCCGTGGATGACCGCACGGCTGGTGAAGTTTGACGCGCTGGAGCGAGAGCTACCGTCAGGCGTGAAGCGGATCGATCCTATCGGTCGGCACGAACAGCTCACCGCGCGCGAGGCAGGTTATGCGCGGCGCTTTAGCACTGATTGAATGCGCCCAACTCTGCTTTTCGTCTTGCCGCTGTCATCATTGCCCAGCACAGTAGCCACCATGAGTCTCCGCGCCTTCTCCGCCTGCCTGATCGCCATGCTGCTCTCCGCCTGCGCCACTCCGCAAGGCGGCGGCAGCACTGCGGTCACGGTAGGCATTGCCGCAATCAACGATTTCCACGGCGCGCTGGAG
>JANLSP010000427.1:0-3733 GCA_031362485.1 Novosphingobium sp. | reverse complement strand
TGCTCGATATCCTCGAACACGATCATGCCGCGGTCCTCGAACAAAGACCGCAGCTTGGCACGCACGTCTTCTTCGAACACGTTCTCGATCGTAACGCCGCGCACGCGCGCGCCGAACGAAAGATCGTCCTCAAGATTGGTGATCTGCAGCTCTGCCATCGGTCTTCTCCTGCGACGCGCTTGACGCGAGTCTAATGAATATCCCTTTCCGACGCTCTTGGCGAATGTCAAGCGGCTCTGTAAGCTCAAGCCTGCAATGGATCAGGAGCATTCACTCGCGGGCCGGCTGCTGCTGGCCCTGCCCGGCATGGGCGACCCCCGCTTCGACCATGCGACGATTGCCATGTTCGTCCATGATGCGAACGGCGCCTTCGGCATTGATCTGGCCCACGCCTGCAATGATGTGGGCTTTCACGATCTGCTTGACGAGCTCGGGATCGACCGGGGCGAGGCGCCCAATTGCCCGGTCCTGCATGGCGGCCCGGTTGAGACAGGGCGCGGCTTCGTGGTGCATTCACCCGAGTGGACTGGGGCAGGAACGCTGGTGGTGCCGCCGCTGGGTGCACTCACGGCTTCGCCCGAAATCCTCGAGGCGATCGCCGCAGGGCAGGGGCCCCGCCAATGGCTGTTTGCCCTCGGCTACACCGGCTGGGGCCCGGGCCAGCTGGACGGCGAGATGCAACGCCACGGCTGGCATGCCGCCGCCGGTAGCAGCGCGATCCTGTTCGAGACATCGATGGATAGGCGCTGGCAAGCGACCTGGCGGGCGGAAGGAATCGACCCGGCATTGCTGACCAGCCAGACCGGGAGAGCGTGATGAGCGAATTGCAGGTGCGAGTGCCGCCGCTGGACCCGGCAGACTTCACCCCTGAGCAGGCGGCGCTGGTGGGAAATTGGACCCACCTGACCTTCAGCCGCGTGCTGGCGCGCCACCCGGGGCTCTACCGCGTATTTGTGCCTTACATTGCCGAAGTCATCGCCAAAGCAACCCTTCCGCCGCGCGACCGCGAAGTACTGGTGTTGCGCACCCTGGCGCTGGGCCGGGACGTCTATGAGGCGCACCACCATGTGCAGATTGCCCACAAGGCGGGGCTGAGCGATGCAGACATCGACGATGTTCGCAAGGGCGCCGCGAGCCTTTCCGATTGGGACAAGCTGCTGGTCAGCGCTGCCGACGAACTGGTCGCGGACCAGCAGTTGAGCGATGCCACCTGGGCCGCGCTCGGCGCGCGCTACAGCCAGAAGCAGCAGATGGAAGTCGTCTTTCTCGTCGGTTGCTACAACGTCATGGCGATGTTGACCAATTGCTTCGGAATCGAGATTGAAAACGACCCGGAAACCGAGGAACGCCTCAAGGCATTGCGGCAATACACTTGATAGGGACGAATATGGCACTGAACCACGAAGCGCTGAAACCGCTGATCGGCAGCGAAGTCAAAGCTGACGCTGCCACCCTGTTGAGCGGCCAATACGGTGCCCAGCTGCGCGATCTACTCGTCGAGCGTGGTGTGCTGCTGTTTCGCGATGTCCATTTCGACGAGGCGGAGCTCAACGCCTTTGCCAAGACGCTCGGCCCGCTCGACGATCAGGACGACAAGGGCAATTTCAAGGTGACCATGGACGAGAAGGTCAATCCGCTCGCGCTCATCCTCTATGGCACGCGCGCCTGGCACATGGACCGGCTGGATACCGCGTTGCCACCGCTAGGCACGCTGCTTGCCGCTGTGCGGCTGTCGCCTGAGGGCGGCGAGACCGAGTTTTCAAACACCTATGCCGCTTATGAAGCGCTGTCCGACGAAGACAAGGCGCTGATCGAGGAACTCGAGGTCGAACACACCACCATGGGCGTGTTTCGCAAGGTGGAATTTCCGGGCGGCATCAATCCGCTCGCCGCGCTGGGCGATCGCCCGGTCGGCACTGCCCGCGTGCATCCGCTGGTGTGGCACCACAAGTCAGGCCGCAAGTCGCTGGTGCTGGGATGGACCGCAACAAATGTCGTGGGCATGGACAAAGCGGAAGGCGACGCGCTGATCGCGCGGTTGATCGCCCACGCCGAGCAGCCGCAATTCTGCTATCGCCACACGTGGTCGATGGGCGATGTCGTCATGTGGGACAACACCGGGACGATGCACCGGGTGACGCCATTCGACGTCGAGAGCGGACGTTACCTTCACCGCGTGACGCTCAAGGGCCGGGAACCGGTCGCGGCGTAAACGCTGGTCCGAAACACAGGATTGCGCGAGGCGGCGCGCGGCGATACCCAAGCAGGCAAGAAAGCAATCTTGCATGAGAGGATCGCCGATGGCCGACACCCCACCGCGCTACGTCGCGCCCGCAGCCGCGCTCGCAGAGGGCTGGTCGCTTGACCGGTTGACCCCGCCCAGCCGGCTTTACGGCGCCAACGGCATGCGCGCCGGCAAGGACGGGAGGATCTATGTGGCACAGGTCTGCGGCAGCCAGGTCAGCGCGATCGATCCGGTCAGCGGTGCGATCGAGACTGTCAGCCCGATGGGCGGAGGCATTGTCGGCCCGGATGACCTTGCCTTCGATTCAGATGGCAATCTCTATTGCACCGAAATCACTTCCAACCGGCTTTCGGTGCTGCATCTCGACGGCACCACCCGCGTGCTCAATGGTGATGTGCCTATCGCCAACCCGGTGACAGTCTATCAGGACCGGGTGATCGCCGGCGAGCTGCGCATGGGCGCAAATATCCGCGAGTTTGACCGCAATACCGGCGAATCCCGGGTGATCCTTGCCGATGTACCGATGCCCAATGCTTTCGAAGTGGGGCCAGACGGCAAGCTCTATTTCCCCGCACAGGGCGCCAACGAAATCTGGCGCGTCAGCCTTGATGGCGGCGAGGCAGAGGTCGTGGCGAAAGACCTGGGAGTCCCCGACTCGGTCAAATTCGACAAAGACGGCTTCATCATTTCGACCCAGGTCGGTTCTGGCCAGGTGCTGCGGATCGACCCCCGCAATGGCAGCCGCGAAGTGTTGGCGGACCTGGCGCCAGGGCTCGACAACTGCGTCTTCATAGGTGACCGGCTGTTCGTCAGCCACATCACCGGCGGCATTTTCGAACTTTTCGGCGGCGGCAAGTGGAAGCCATTCATCGAGGCCGGTTTCCAGTGGCCGATGGGTCTCTGCGTCAACGAGGCGGGCAAAGTGACCATCGCCGACGGCATGTTCGCCTATGCCATCCCCAAAGGCGGCGCGCGCCAGCAGATTGGCACGCTGTTTCTGGGCAACTATCCCGGCTTCCTGCGCGGCCTGGCCAGCGCGGGCGGCGAGCAATTGCTCGCGACCACGGCCAACGGCACGGTAGCGCGCTGGACGCCGGGCAACGAGCCCGAATTTTTGGGCGCTGGCTTCGACCGGCTGATGGGCGTGGCCGCTTCCTCAGGCGGCGGCGCGGTCTTCGCCGACTATGACACTGGCCGGGTCATGCTGGCAGAAGGCGGCGCTGTCTCCGAACTGGCGGGCGGTCTCGACAAGCCCATGGGCGTCGCGGTTGCGGCAGACGGAAGGGTCTATGTCGCCGAATCGGGTGCAGGCCGCGTCTCGAAGATCGTGGACGGCAAGGCAGAAACCGTCCTGGATGGCCTCGGCAAGCCTGAAGGCATCGCGATTGCCGGCGGCAAAATCTACGTGCTCGATGTGACGGCCAAGGAAGTCATCGCAAGCGACCTGTCTGGCAGTGCGCGGCAGACGATTGCCAGCTTGCTCCCGGT
>JANLSP010000416.1:0-3997 GCA_031362485.1 Novosphingobium sp. | reverse complement strand
CAATGAGACGTCAATGGCGCCATGGTCACCAAAGGCGAGCCATTGCAGCCCTAAATTATACAGGGGGGCCTGCTAAACCCGTATATTTGCTAAAGTCATGCCCTCTAGTGGTCACACTCTGACACTCGGTACCCATGGTGGCGACGGCAGCTCCCGACAACATACCGGTCACTCCAGCCAATGATTAGGCGGCCTGTAAGCGGACATCACCAAAGCCATTTCGAATGCCTCGACGATGGCAGTGTTGGGGACGTTGCCGACTGTCCGGACTTAGGCGCGCAATCTGCGTGAGCAGACGTTCGTTTACCTATCCAGCAGCGTCCCTTATAGTGTCCGATCTTGGGGATCAATTACGACTGTCGTGGAATCGGCGGCGAGAGTTCGGTAAGTTGCCATTCGTTTAAGTGCCTGGCGCGATGTCAGCCTTGTGCCCCCATTTGATCGTCCAGGGCTTTGGGCTTAGTCCCCAAAAGCCGACGCTCGTCGATGTGCAGGCAGATGGGCGCCAATTTTCGGGTATCCGGGACTGACGAGCGTTGCGAGCAGGCCTATCCTGTCGGACTCTAACGACAGCATGATGTTGGCAGCCCTTACCGCCTCTCCTGCAAGATTTGAGGCCTTGCCCAGTTCCTTCTTTGCCAAGCCAAGAGCGCGACACTTCGTTCGCCGAGCCAAAGACCCACGTTAGCCCACTCCATCATGTTGGCAACTCTTCGGTTGTGATGGCACCAAGGCCATCCCAGTCGCTGACCGCGCTGGCATTGCGGGTCAGCAGCGCGGTGATCAGATCGGCGTTGTGTGCGGTGCGTTCGAGGTAGGCAGCGGCGATCACTGTCAGCCACAGGCCTGAGACGATGTTGGCGCGGTAGGATTCGAGCGCTAAATCGAGCGTGTAAGTGGGATCGATTTCTGCAATGATCTGGACATATTGGGCGAGTAGCGCGCGTTCGCCAGAGCGACGGTCTGCGGAGGTCATGCTGCCACTCAGGAAATAGGCGACATCGTATTGCGGGTCGCCGAGGCGCAGGCTCTGCCAATCGATCAGGCAGGCGCGCGGGCCATCCGGGGTCTGCTCGAACAGGATATTATCGACGCGCGGGTCGCCGTGAATCAGGGTGCGGCGGGTCGGGGGCAGGTTGATCCAGTGCTCGGCCCGCGCGCCGAAGTCCTGCATCACCGCGATCGCCTCGGCCGGGATGCGTTCCGCAAGCCATTCGGCGATCACTGCTGCGCCTTTCGCATAGGCCGGCAATAACTGGAGCGGACGGCTCATCCATTCCTGCTGTTCCAGCCCTGGCTTTTCCCACCAGCCACGATGAAAACGGGCGAGTTCGCGCACCACTGTTGCCGCATCGGCAAGCGAGCAGCCCGCGATCTGGTCGCCCGCCCGGGCAGATGCAGACAGGTCTTCGAGCAGCAGATTGCACAGGCCAGACTCGTCGGTCGCGCTGAAATAGACTTGGGGGATGCGAAAACCCGGATCCTGACCGAACAGCGCATAAGACTCCCGCTCGCGCTCGAACGGACTAGTCGATCCCAAGGCGTCAGGCAGAGGGCGTCCGATCTTGCAGATCGCCGACCTGGGCGCGGTGATCGTGCCGCTGTTGTAACTGGCGCGCAGACGGACAGTTTCGCTGGTGGTGCCGTGGCCGATCGGGGTGATCTCCGGTTCCAGCGCCAGCCGCTGCGGAGTGACCACGCCGCCAGCGGCGAAGGCGCGTTGCAGCCAGTCGGCGGAAATAGCCCCAGCGGAGGCGACCAGCTCCGGCGGCAGGAGCGCAGCCGGATCGAAGTCATCCCCATCCTCTCCCCAGAAACCCTTGGCATATTCGGAATTCCAGCAGCGGGTAAATCGCCCGCCCTCGGCCTCGAACACTTCGATCCCGCACAGCCGGATATCGCGGCCATCGCGGCTGATCATGTTCCACACCGAAGTGACAAAGCGGTCGTCCGCGTGCAGCACTCGGTGGGTGAACAGCGGCTTCATCGCCACGCTGCGCTTAACCCGGGTGACCTGCTCGTCGTGGCTTAGGGGAGTGACACATTCGGGGTCGTGGCGGATAATCGGATCGGCGCAAACCTCGCGGACCAGCTCGACCTCGCCAGCGTTATAGACGCGCTCCCAATAGATTTCGATCAGCTCGCGCGGGGTGCGATAGGCCATGGATGCGCTCTCTCCGGGTAATGCATATGCTTTGCGGCATTTTGGCCAGTAGCCTCGCCCTGTCAACGCTGATGCCATGCCTCGGTGTTCGATTGATCAGGCAGGCTCGATATGGACCGGAATGCCATCGAGCAGGCACATGCCCGAAACCTGCTCCCAGTCCGCCGGGTTGTCCGAAGCCAGCAAGTTGACGTTGGCTCCCTCGATCGCGTTGGCCCGCTGCCAGCCACCGCGATGGCCCCATCCGTGCGGATAGCAGACCGAGCCGAGGACGACTTCTTCGGTGACTTGAACCGGAACGACAATCCGGTTGTCGCTACTACACACGGCGACACGCTGGCCCTCGGCAATGCCGAGCCGCTGTGCATCCGCCGGATGGATCTGCAAGCTGGGCTGATGGCCGCGCGTCAGGCGCTCGCTGTTGTGCATCCAGCTGTTCAGCGACTGCAACCGCCGCCGCCCGAACAACAGCAGCGTTTCGCCGCCGGATGGGCCCGCCGGGCCCCGCGCCAGCAGCCGTGCGAATTCGGCGGCGCATACATTACCAAACAGGCTGACTTTGCCGCCGGGAAGCGTGATCGCCGCCTGAGTAGCTTGAGCATCGACCTTTGGCAAATAGCGGTAACCATGCGGGTGCATTTCACGCAGCATCGCGATGCTCAGGCCGCCGGGCATGCTGGCTGCGCCCCAGGGCCCGGCCTGCAGACGGGCATCGACCGCTGTCATCGGGTCGGGATCGGGGCAATCCGGCGTCCCCATCATCGCCAGCGGCGAAGCCAGACCCATCCGTTCCAGTATTGCCGCATAGATTGCGAATTCGGTGCGCGCCTCGCCCTGCGGCGCGAGCACTGCGTCGGTGTACTGGATCCACGGGCGCGGGGCATTGGCGCCCCACAGCTCGTTCATGTCTGGACGTTCGAGGAAACTCGTGGCCGGCAGGATGTAGTCTGCGAGCCGATTGGTCTCATTGATATAAAGATCGAACGAAACATGCAGGTCAAGGCTCGCCAGCGCCGGTTCCAGCCGGTCGCCGCGCGGGTAGGACAGGACCGGGTTGCCGGAATCGACGAACAGCGCCCGGATCTGGCCTGTGCCGGGCGTAGTGATCTCGTCTGCCAGCGAGCCGCCCGGTGCAATGTCGAGGATCAGCGGCAGGTTGCCGATCCGCGACCGCTTCGCGCCATAGGGGAAGTGGTTGCTGGCCGGTGCGGGCACTGCGCCCTGCCCGATGACCCAGCCACCCGACTGGCCGAGCCGCCCGGTGACGATATTGAGCGCTTCGATCATCAGATTGGTGAGCGTCGCAAAAGTGCCGCGACCGGTGCCGAGCCGGGTATAGACCGCCGCCGTGCGCGCCTGCGCCAGCCGCCGGGCCAGAGCCTCGGCAGTCGCCTCTTCCACTCCGCAGCGGGCACTGGCGTCCTCCAGTGAAAACTGCGCGACGGCACTTCGCAACTCTTGCCATCCGGTGGCGGCGGCATCGAGCGTGGCTGCGTCGAACATCCCCTCATCAAAGATCGTGCGCAGCAACATCAGCACCAGCCAGATGTTGCTATCCGGCCGCACCGGCAGGTGTTCATAGCGGCGCGCTGTTTCCGTTCGGCGCGGATCGACAACGACGACCCCGCCTTTCGCCGCGATTGCGTCCAGCCGGTCCATCGCGCGTGGCTCGCTGACCAACGACATATGCGATGCGACCGGATTGCCGCCGATCACGATCAGGAAATCGCAATCTTCAAGATCGGGAAAGGTGTAGCGGTAGGGATTGCCGTAAGTCAGCTCCATCGCCAGGTTCTTGGCGCCGGTGTCGGCGTGCAGCGAGTTGAACTTTCG
>JANLSP010000343.1:0-6300 GCA_031362485.1 Novosphingobium sp. | reverse complement strand
CTTCGCCTATGCAGTCCAGTCGTTTCTGTTCGCGGGCGTGGCCCAGGTGATCTATGAGCTGGCAGTGCGCAAGCGACTTGCCGCAGCGCCGCCGCGCGGCTAACCGCGCACCCCATGGAATACGTCTCAACCCGCGGCTCGGCGCCGACTCTCGATTTCGCCGGGGCGACGCTGGCCGGTCTTGCCAACGATGGCGGCCTATATGTGCCGAGCGAATGGCCCCGCTTCAGTGAGGCCGAGATCGCCGCCATGGCGGGCCTGCCCTATGCCGAGCTGGCGGCGCGCATCATGGCGCCGTTCGTTGCCGGCAGCCTGACGAGCGAATGCCTGCTTGAGCTGACCACCGCCGCCTATGGCCGCTTCGCCCATGCCGCCGTCACGCCGCTGGTGCAGCTTGATGAGCAGCAGTGGTTGCTGGAGCTGTTCCACGGGCCGACGCTGGCCTTCAAGGATGTGGCGCTGCAATTGCTCGGCCTGCTGTTCGAGGAATTCCTTGGCCGGGGCGACCAGCACCTGACCATCGTCGGGGCGACTTCGGGCGATACCGGATCGGCAGCGATCGATGCGGTCGCAGGTCGCGCCAAGATCGATATTTTCATGCTCCATCCGCGCGGCCGGGTCAGCGATGTCCAGCGCCGCCAGATGACCACAGTACTCGCGCCCAATGTTCACAACATCGCCATCGAGGGCACTTTCGACGATGCCCAGGCGATGGTGAAGCGCATGTTCAACGATGACGGCATGACCAGCCGCTTTGCCATCGGCGCGGTCAATTCGATCAACTGGGCGCGGCTGATGGCGCAAGTCGTCTATTACTTTGCCGCCGCTCTGCAACTTGGGGCGCCGCGCCGCGAGGTGGCATTCTCGGTGCCGACTGGCAATTTCGGCGATGTGTTCGCAGGCTACGTTGCGGCGCAAATGGGGCTGCCCATTGCGCGGCTGATTGTCGCCACCAACGTCAATGACATCCTCCACCGCGCGCTGGCGCAGGGCGACTATTCGCAGGGCAGCGTGACGCCTACCGAAGCCCCCTCAATGGACATTCAGGTGTCCTCGAACTTCGAGCGGTTGCTGTTTGATCTTGGCGGACGCGACGGCGAGGCGATCGCCAGCCAGATGGCGGGGTTCGAGAACACCAGAGCGATGCGGCTGACCAACGTGCAATTGGCGGGCGCGAGCCAACTGTTTTCCAGCGAGCGGACCACGGCGGGCGAGATGGAAGCAGCGATACGCTGGGCGCATCAGGCCTGCGGGGAGCTGATCGATCCGCACACCGCCTGCGGGCTCCATGCCGCGCGTTCATCGGGCCTTTCCCGCGACATTCCGGTGGTCACGCTGGCGACCGCGCATCCGGCGAAATTTCCCGACGCGGTCGAACGTGCCACCGGCCAGCACCCGGCCTTGCCAGCGCGGGTCGGTGATCTGTTCGAACGCGAAGAGCGCCTCGATGAGCTGCCCGGCGATTATGCAGCGGTGTGCGACTATGTCGCCGCCCGGGCCACGCCGAAAGGCTGATGGCCCGTCTGGTTGAAACGCCGGTCGTGATGACCGGGCAGGCGTGGGCCGACTATGGCCTGATCGACTGTGGCGACGGGCGCAAGCTCGAGCGCTATGGCCCGCACCGCTTTATCCGGCCCGATGCGCAGGCGCTGTGGCGGCCACGGCTGGAGCGCTGGGCCTCGGATGGCGAATTCGTTCCCGGATCGGACGAGGACGGTGGCGGGCGGTGGCAATTCGCCGCGCCGGTGCCGCAGGATGGCTGGCCGCTAAGCTGGGGTCTGGTGAAATTCACCGCACAGTGCACGCCGTTTCGCCACCTCGGCTTTTTCCCCGACATGGCTCCGGTGTGGGAATGGATGGGCGGGCAGTTGGCCGGGCGGAGCGATGCGGCGACCCTCAACCTGTTCGGCTACACCGGCGTCGGCACGCTTGCCCTGTCGGAATACGGCCCCGTGACCCATGTCGATGCCTCCAAAAAATCCGTCGCGCAGGCCCGCGTCAACGCGGCGCTTTCAGGCATGGAAGAGCGCCCGGTGCGCTGGATCGTCGACGACGCAGCCAAATTCACTGCGCGCGAAGTGCGGCGGGGCAAGCGCTATGACGGGATCATTCTCGATCCGCCCAAGTTCGGGCGCGGGCCGGAAGGCGAAGTCTGGCGGCTTGAAGACCACCTTGCCAGCCTGATCGAGGATTGCCGGCAGCTGCTGGATGCGGACAGCCGCTTCCTGTTCCTGACCGTCTATGCCGTGCGAATGAGCAGCTTCGCTTTGGCTGGGCTGCTGAACGATGTGTTTGCCGACTTGCCCGGCACCATCGAGCACGGCGATCTGGCGGTGCGTGAAGAGCAGGAGGACGGGCGATTGCTCCCCACCGCAATCTTCGCGCGCTGGCGCAATTCCCGCTAAGGGCCGCGCATGGCCGATTCGCTGATCCTGGAAGTCGCCGACTTCGAACATGACGTGCTCACCGGAATCTATTCCGAAGAGACAGGCCGGCCGCAGCCCTTGCGCTTCACTATTCAGGTGCGCCTCAAGGCCGCCGAGCGCTATCTTCCCGATACGCCGCTGAAGGCCAGCAAGAACTATATGGACCTGAAATTCGCAGCCAGCGAAGCCTTGCCGGAGGGCGTCCATTTCAAACTGATCGAAGCGGTGGCCGATCACGTTTGCGAAACGCTGTTCCTGCAGGATGAGCGGGTCGAGGCGGTGACGGTCAAGATCATCAAACTGGCAATTACTGAAAACGGCGAGCAGATCGGCATGACATTGACGCGGGAACGACGCTGATGGCGCTGTGGGCCGTCGGGGAGCTGCCGGATGATGCGCTGGCCGCCGCGGCAAGGTTTCACGCAGAGAGTTTGCCTGAAATCGAGGCAGCACTCGCCAAGGAAGGCACAAGTCTCGTACTGGCTTTCCCCCCTGCCGACCCGGTGCACCGGGGCTGGCGGCTTGCAGCAGTGCAAGGGCTGGCGCGCAAACATGCGCCGCTGCGGGTAAACGGCGTCGAATCAGTTGAGGAGGCAGCCCTTTCTGCCGCCAATCGCTATCTCGATTCCGCGCCCGGCGTGACGGGTCAATATTGGCCACTGGACGCGGAGGGCGTAGAGGGGCCATAATGGCGCAATGAGCAGCGGCCAGCCACTTGTCGATCAGTTCGCCCGGACGATCTCCTATCTTCGCCTGTCGGTCACGGACCGCTGTGATTTGCGCTGCGCCTATTGCATGCCGGAGCGGCAGACGTTTTTGCCGCGCAGCGAAGTGCTCAGCCTTGAAGAGCTGCACGATCTGGCGCTGGGTTTCATCGCGCGGGGGATCACCAAGATCCGGCTGACCGGCGGCGAACCGCTGGTGCGGCGCGACATGATCGAGCTGGTGCAGGCCTTGGGCCGCCAGTTGGGGCAGGGTCTGGAAGAACTCACGCTGACAACCAACGCCACCCGGCTCGCCGAATTTGCCGACCCGCTGCGCAGCGCCGGGGTGAAGCGGGTCAACATCTCGCTCGATACGCTGGACCGCGAAACCTTCGCCAAACTCGCAAGGCGCGATTCGTTGCCACAAGTGCTGGAAGGCATAGCGGCGGCAAAGGCGGCGGGTCTGACGGTGAAGATCAACACTGTTGCGCTGAAGGGCATCAACGAGGCGGAATTGCCCGATCTGATCGCCTGGGCGCACGGACAGGGATTCGAGCTGACCCTGATCGAGGTGATGCCGCTGGGCGAAGTCGAGGAAGACCGCTTCAACCACTACCTGCCGCTCAGCGCCGTGCGCGATTCGCTTGAGGCGCGCTGGAGCCTGACCCCCAGCAATCACCGCAGCGGCGGACCGGCGCGCTATTTCGATGTGGCGGAGACTGGTGGCAGACTGGGCCTGATCACCCCGCTGACCAATAATTTCTGCGAGGGCTGCAACCGCATCCGTGTCACCGCCACCGGACAGATGTATCCGTGCCTTGGCGGCAACGAGCAAGTCGACCTGCGCGGCGCTCTGCGCTCGGCTGAGCCGGGAGCGGCGCTGGATGCAGCGCTCAACCAGGCAATGAAGATCAAGCCCGAGCGCCACCATTTCGTCATCGATAGCCCCGGCGGCGCCCCTGCGCTCTCCCGCCACATGTCGATGACCGGCGGCTGACATGGCGTTGAAGCTGGTTTTTCTGGGACGGCTGGAAGATGCCGCCGGCGAGCCGGAGCGCCTCGTGATTCACGCACCCAGCTATGCCGAGGTTTTGGCCGGGCTTGAGACCGAACTTGTCGCCGCGCTTGCTGATCCGCGGGTCAAGCTGGCGGTCAATGGTGAGATCATCTCGAGCCGCGATGCTCTGGTGCTGGCGGATGGCGACGAACTGGCATTTCTGCCCCCGGTCAGCGGCGGCTGACGATGGCGGTCGATGTCCGCCTGATTTCTGCGTCCTTCGATTTTACTGCCGAGGCGGCTGCTTTCGCAAGTGCGCATGGCGAAGCGGGCGGGATTGCCAGTTTTCTGGGACAGGTGCGCACTGGGGAGGGCGTCGAGGCGCTGGAGCTGCGGCATTATGTTCCGCTGACTTTGTCGGGTATGCAAGCTTTGGCCGGTGAGGCCATGGCCCGCTGGCCGCTTTCAGGCCTGCTGATGATTCATCGCAGCGGCAGGATGCGCCCGGGCGATCCGATTGTGCTGGTTGCCGCCGCCGCGCGTCACCGACGCGAAGCTTTTGCCGCTGCCGAATTCGCCATGGATAATCTGAAAAGCGAAAGCTGGTTCTGGAAGCGCGAACTGGCTGGCGGTGTCTGGCGCTGGGTGGAGCCGCGCGAACAGGATTTTTCCGACCTTGAGCGGTGGCGCTGACCTCAATTCGCTGCGTTATTGATCGAAGTCAAAGCAATCAGGCGCCGATCGGGGTGATGAGGGGCGGGAAAGGAACGCCCCATGTCAAAGCTTATTGCTAATCCCAGGCTCACCCAGCTGGCCCAGATTGTTGAGGCCCCCAAACTCCCGCACAAGGTCGATCGTAGCTTCGAACTGCCGGTCGGCCTCTATGTGATGACGGCTGGGGCGTATCTCGCATTCATCGGCCTGATGGCGGCCATGTTCATGAATGGCGGACTGGTGATTCCGATGGTCATTTGTGTGGTGTTCATCGTTATGGCATTCGGCGTTCCCGCAATGTGGACCGGCATTGGTGACGACGATGGCGCGCAGCGCCTCAGTTGGTCGAATTTCCAGAGCAAGGGCGTGATGACCCTTGACGGCCCGGTTACGGCTGCCGCTGCATCTGCCCAGGTCCTGATTCTGCCGTTCGCCATCCTGACCTGGGGTTTGGCCATCGCAGTGATCGTGGCGCTGCAATAATGCCTGTCAGTCCAGCGCAGCGCCCCTGACCCTTCGCTCCTTGCGCTGGTTCCAGACTGAAAGGCATCTTGGGCCGCGCGGGGTCGCTTAATATGATCCTGCGCGTGCGCTTGTCTGGCGGTCAGTCCCCGAGACGTCCGCGCAGTGCTGCTACAGTCCGGTCCTGCTCGCTTACCAGCACGCTGACTTCGTTGCGGGCGGCTGCAATTGCGCTCGCCCCGTTGGTGCCGTTGACGCGGGCCTCTGCATAGAGAGCATCCAAGTCGGCGAGCGCGATCATGGCATCGCTGCGGGTCGTCTCGAGGCCCGCAAGCGCGATGCTGGCCCGTGCCCACGATTCGCTGCCCGGACTCGATCCGGCACCTGCGCCAACCCCGCGTTCGGCGCCGGGCTGCGCCGCGGCAAAGCGCTGCTGCGCGCCCCGGGCCGCAGCGACCAAGCCCGCAAGCCTTGCGGCAAGCGCGGCATCGGGACCGGGATCCGGGATCGGGGCAGGGCTGGGAACAGGGGTTGCTGCCGTGCGTTCAACGTCGCGGCGTGCCAGCGAGGGATAGTTGGCCGTGTCGCTGGCACAGGCGGCGAGCGGCAGTATACCGGCGGCGATCAGCAGAAGCAGGCTAAGACGCGTCATGGGTTGGCCATAGCATGTCGCAAGGCCAAGGCCATAGCCCAGCGCCCGGTTGACAGCGAAATGCCCGTCGACTAGGGGCACCTCTCTTTCTGGCCCTGCTGATCAGCGGGGCTTAGCGTGTCGCTTCGGCGTAATTGAAATTTGGACGGGTAAGATCATCATGTTCGCAGTTGTGCGCACTGGCGGCAAGCAATACCGGGTTGCCGCCGGAGACAAGATCGCGGTTGAAAAGCTGGCTGGCGAGGCCGGCGACACCGTCGTACTGGGCGATGTTCTGCTGGCTGGCGCCGATGGCGCTGTTGCCGATGCTACCGGCGTGGTCGTTTCTGCGGAAATTATCGCCCA
>JANLSP010000356.1:0-1627 GCA_031362485.1 Novosphingobium sp. | reverse complement strand
CTAACGCTTGCTTGAGGCTCCAGCGTTATTCCGCCGGGGCCTGAGCGCGCTGTTTGCTGCGAATCTGCACCAACAGTGCCATAAGACCGGCCGCCAGCGCCAGCACTGCAATGATGCCCATGGTCAGATGATATGCGGCCGGCGAGGGGAAAGCCCCGCCGCCGCCCGGCCCTGTGACCGTGTCGCTGGCCAGGGCCAAGGCAATAAGCTGCACGCCAACCGCCGCAAATATGCCGCGGATCACTGACATCGCACCAATGGCTTCGCCGGTCCGCTCGATCGGTGCCGCCTCGACGATCACAATCGGCAGCGTGGCATTGAGCAGCGTAGTGCCGAACGAAATAAGGCACAGCAGCGCAATCATCTGTCCCAGTGTGTTCGGCAGGCTCATGCCGATGACCCACCCAGCAGTAGCCAGTGCCCCCCCGATCAGAATCGGCACGCGCGCGTTGAACCTCTGCGCCAGCCAGCCGGATAGCGGCCCGCCGAGGAACGAAAGGATGTTCGACGGAAGCTTGGCCAGTCCCGCCAGGGTCGCGCTGAAGCCAAGACCCGCCATGGTCCAGGCTGGGGCCTGCATGTAGGTTGAGAAAATGAACACGATCTGCCCGCTGCCCATGCCGAGCAGCACTGCGGAAACGTTGGCCACGGCAATGTTGCGCTGGCCCAGCAGGCGCAGGTTAATGAATGGCTCGCGCGCTTTGAGGCTGCGTCTGGCCCAGTAAAGCAGGATCAGCGCCCCGGCGCCCGCAACGGCCCAGCAGCGCGGATCGAGCCAGCCATAGGTCTTCGACAAACTGAGGCCCAGAAGCAGTGCAGCGATCCCTGGCGCAGGCAGCAAGCCTTCGATCCAGTCGATCTTTTCGCGCGGCGGCGATCCGGGAAGGGCTGGAACTACCGCGCGGATCACGATCCACGAGACGACAAGCAAGACGGCGCTGGCGACAAAGAGCCAGTGCCAGTTGAGATTATCGACAATCACCCCGCCCAGCACCAGGCCGATCGCGACACCCATGCCTTGGGCTGTCGTCATAAGACCGACCGCGACCGGCAGGCGTTTTTCGGGCAGGTTCTCCCGCAGAATGCCGATCGACAGGGGAATCGCAGCCGAGGCAAAGCCCTGGAGCGCGCGGCCAAACAGGACAATGCCGAAATTCGTGGTCACTGCACTGATCAGCGAGCCTATGGCGGCGACAACCAGCAGTAGCAACATTACGCGCTGGCGGCCATGAATGTCGCCGAGCCGTCCGACGACGACGCAGGCGACCGTGCCGATCAGCATGTGCATGGTCAACAACCAGCCGGCAGTTATCGGATCGCCGAATGTCTTGATCAGCGTCGGCAGCGCCGCATAGAGCATCGTCGTCTCAAAAGTCGCTGAAACCTCGGCAAGGAACACCGCAAAAATGATCGCATTGTGATTTGACTTCATTTTCCGCTCATCCCAGGTGCCTTGCGCAGCAGTACCCTCGCGGGCCCGCTAACTCTTTGCGCCGCCTCCTTCCGATGAAACACCAATCGTGGCAATGCCTGATTATGCAGGGGCGCGATCGATGATTCATATCCAGACTGTCTGGTGGGCGCACTATCTCGGCGATCTCGTCGCCTGGTGCGGCGCGGCGCTTGC
>JANLSP010000328.1:0-6824 GCA_031362485.1 Novosphingobium sp. | reverse complement strand
CCGCTTGTTCTGGGCGACAAAAGTGAACAGGTGCTCCTGCTCCATGCAATAGCCGCCCATGACGATCCTGCCGTCGAAGGGGGCGCTCTCGATGATCTGCTGGAGCATGCCGGGCAAGCCGACGCATTCGTAGATCACATTGACACTGCGACCGCCGAAATCGGGCAGCGGCGCATAGGGCGAAACCTCGCGCGGATCGACCGCGATATGCGCGCCCATCCGGATCGCCATGTCGCGGCGCGCGGCGTGGAAATCGGCGGCGACAATGGGTGCGATTCCCATCAGTTTCAGCCCGGCGATAACGCCTAGCCCTATCGCGCCGCAGCCCAGCACCAGCGCTGCGTCGCTCTTGTCCGGCCGGCCGCGCCGGGCGTGTTCGAGGCCGACGGCCAATGGCTCGATAAGCGCGGCGTGGTCGTCGGGCATGCCATCCGGAACTTCGTAGAGCATGTTCTCGTCGAGCAGCATCAGCTCGCCGAAGCCGCCAGGGCAATCATGGCTGTAGCCGATCACCTGATGGGCGCCGTCGGTGCGCATGATCGGCACAGAGGTGACCCGGCGGCCGACCTTGATCTTTTGCCCGCTGCCCGCGCCATATTCGAGAATCTCGCCGACATATTCGTGGCCCGGGACAAACGGCCGGGTGAAGTCGAGCTGGGCATAGGGCCCGCCGAGCCGCTTTGACAGGTCAATGATGTTCTGCCCGCCCTTGAGAAAATGCACGTCCGAGGCACAGAGGCCGCAGCTATGCGTGCGCACCAGCGCCTGGCCCTGGACCGGAACCGGATCAGGCATTGTGCCGACATGGACCGTGCCGTTTTCGACATAGGCTGCTTTCATTGTCCCGCCTCCTCTGCGCCCGGCCAGTCGAGCCATGTCCTGAGCGCTTTGCCCAGAATCCACTCGCGCTCGGCTCGCGACAGATCTGGATCGCCCAGCACTCCATAAAGCAGGTCCGCCCAGCTTTCGCCGCGCTGGTTGACCGAAAAATCGCTCGCCCACATCACGCGTTCTGCCCCGAAGGCATTGATTGTCTTGCGCAGGATAGGCCACAGGCCTTCACCGGGCCAGACAGGCAGATCGAACATTCCCGAGCTATGCCCCCATTTCAGCGCGACATTGGGATATTCGGCGAGCGCCAGCACCTGACCAAACAGCGCCATCTGGGCCGGCTCGCCGAGCGGGGGCAGATTTGCGAAGAAACTGCGCATCGAATTGCTGAACACGCCGCAGTGGTCGATGATCAGCTTGAGGCCGGGAAATGCCTGCGCTGCGCGGGCGAACGCGGCGGGATCGTCGGGGGCGAAAGCGAACAGCGGCAGGCCGTTATCCGCCGCCGCAGCGAAGATATGGTCATAGCCGCCAGCCGCGAACATCCGGCGTCTTTCCGCTGACATGCCCGGATCGACCCGCAGCGCCCGCCCGCCCGGCGCATCACGCAGCTGGCGGATTATCGCGGCATAGTCCGGATCGGCAACATCGACGCGCAGCAGATAGGAAAAGCGGTCCGGGTGGAGCTGCGCTGCGAGCTCCGCCGTCGGCGCAACCGGGCGCTGGACGCCACCCGCCAACTCATGGTGCGGCTCATTACTGGCGCCGCGGAAAAACCAGTATTCGTCGATCAGCGCCGCCCTGATGCCGAGCGCATCCATCTGCGCCAGCGCTTCGGCAATCCCGCCCGGGCCGATGTGGATCTGAGCATCGACGATGTCGGCCGGACGGCTCATGCCGTCAGCCCTTCGGGAATCCAGTTGGGCTGACGCTTCTCCATGAACGCGGTCATGCCCTCGCGCGCTTCGCTGGTCTCGCTCATGAGGCTGAGGAACATCGTTTCATAGTCAATCCGCGCATATTGCTGGTTGAGCATGCGTTTGACATGGGCGCGGCATTCGGGCGCGGTCTGGAGGATTTCAACCGCCGCCTTGCGCGCCTCGGCACGCAGGTCGTCATGCGGCACCATGCGTGAGACGAGACCGATGCGCAGCGCCTCGGCGGCATCAAACTTCCTGGCTGAGAGCAGCAAGTCGCGCGCCTGTGCCATACCGACATGGACCGGCAGGATAGCCGCATAAGTCGCATCAATGATGCCGCGCAGCAGCTCGGGCACGCGGAAGGTCGCGCGCTCGGAAACCACGGCCACATCGGCCAGCATTGAGATCAGCAGCCCGCCCGCCTGACAGATGCCGTTGACCGCTGCGATCACCGGCGCCTGGCTCTCGCGAATGGTGACGAAGGGGAGGATTTCATAAGCAAGGCCGGCGGGGACCGGGGTATCGCCGTCCTCATGGCGACCGCCCAGATCGCCGCCGGGGGCGAAGACATCACCGGTGCCGGTGATGATCAGCGCGCACAGATCTTTGTGCGCATTCACATGATGCACAGTCTTTTTGATGCCGAAGTACATGGCAGGGGTGAAGGCGTTGCGCGCGGCGGGGCGATCAATCGTGCACCACAGGATCGGCCCGTCGCGCTCCAGCCGCAGGTTCCGGGTTCCCGGATCGAAGTCATAGGGTTGCATGGTCTCTCCTGAACGAATCGGCTTCACTTGCCTTGGCCCAAGCCTGCTTGCAGGATGGCAGGCATGGCAAGCAATGATAAGCTCCCGCTGCCCACACAGCTCACCGGGTTGACCACGGAATGGCTGCAGGCGGCTCTGCGCACGCAGCATCCGGAGGTCCGCCTGCTTGGTTCGAGTATCGTCGACGTGAACCATGGCACATGCACCAAGGTGCGCATCGCACTCGATATGGACGCGTCGGGCAGGGCGGCGGGAATCCCTGAAAGTGTAATCCTGAAAGGCGGCTTCGAACCGCATAGCAGGATCATGCACTCGATGCATGAGCAGGAGGTCCATGCCTATGCCGATGTGCTGCCGCATACGCCGCTGCGCTTCCCCCGCTGCTGGTTTGCGCAGTACAGCGCGGAGTCGCACCAAGGCATCGTCATCATGGATGATCTGGTCGCACGCGGGGTCAGCTTCTGCCATCCCCAGCGCCCGCAAAATCCGGAGCAGGTGGCGCGGCGGCTGACCAAGCTTGCGCGCCACCATGCTATGACCTGGAAACCGACTGCGGCCTTCCCCTGGGCGACCAGTGTGTTCGATTCGACATATTTCGACACGGTGCTCGTGCCGGAAATCTGGCAGGGCTATGTGGACAGCGCGCGCGGCGCGGCGGCATCGGTGTGCTTTCACGAACTCGGCTGGATGAAGGACGCTCTGCTTCGCATGGGGCGCTTTGCGCGCGCCTTGCCTAGCCCGCTGATCCACGGCGATACCCATCTCGGCAATCTCTACATCGACACAGATGGGGAGCCGGGTTTCTTCGATTCGCTGCCGCATCTGGCGCCCGCGATGTACGAAATCTCCTATCACATCACCGGCGCGCTAGACGTGCCGTTGCGGCGCGCGCATGAACGCGCGCTGGTTGGGCACTACCGCGATGAGCTGATCCGCTGCGGCGTGGATGCACCTTCGCTGGACGATTTCATGCACCAATTTGGCGTGTTCCTGGCGAACGGCTATGCGATTTTTCTGGTCAATGCCTCCGAATTTCAGCCCGAGGCGATCAACACGGCCTACACCGCGCGGTTTTCCTCGGCGATGCTCGACCACGACACAATCGGGCTGATCGCGGCGCTGGATTGACTCAGGTGGGCCTGCTTCCCGGCGGCACCATCAGGCTGTTCTCGGCTGCCCATTCGGTTTTCACCCGCCGCGCGGCGATCAGCCATTCGCCATTCACCCGGCGGAATGAGTCGCGATAGACGCCTGAATGATCGGGTCCTGCATTGGTGTTGACGTACCAGTAAGTGCGCGCCTTGGCGCTGTTCGGTCCGGTGAGATCGATCTGGCAGGTCGTGAGATTGTGCCGCGCAAATTTCAGCTGCACTTTGCCCGCAGTGCCCATGCCTTTGGCGGGCTCACGCATTGCCGTCTGCCAGGCGAGGATTTCCGCGCGGCTGCGCAAATCGAGGCCGCTGCCGCCGCCTGCCATCTCGGTTTGCAGCGTGCCGTCTTCGGTGAAGCAGCCCGCATAATCCTCGCCGCGCAGACTGTCGCCAGCCTGGGTGCAGCGGGCGAGCAGCGCGCGGATGGCCTCGCGGGCAAGCATTTCGTCCACCGTCAAATGGTGAGGCCAGCGTCGACGTTGATCGCTTGGCCCGTCACCGTGCGCGCCTGGTCCGAGGCGAGGAACAGCGCCATATTGGCGATATCCTCGGGCGTGGAAATAGTCTTTAGCGCAGTGGTGCTGGTTGAGGTGGCTCGCGCTTCCTCCACTGGAATCCCGCGCTCGCCGGCGATGCGCTTGTGATAGTTCTGCAGCAGCTCGGTGTCGATCGAGCCGGGCACCAGGCAATTGGCGCGGATGCCGAATTCGCCGACTTCCTTGGCGATGGTCTTGGTCAGCACGATCAGCGCGGCCTTGGCTGCTGAATAGTGGCTCTTGCGGACCATCCCGCCCCAGCCCGCGCCGCTCGAAAAAGTGACGATGGCGCCGCGCTTGCGCTCCAGCATCGAACGGTTGAGCACCTCGCGGCTGCACAGCATCGCCGCCATGCAGTCGACTTTGTAGGTGTCGAGGAAGTTATCGACCGTCTGCTCCCAGATCCATTTGTCCTGTCCCGGCTGGGCCGCGTTCGACATCATCACGTCGACCTGACCCCACTTGTCCATTGCCGCCCCAACCATGCGGGCGACATCGGCCTCATTGGTCACATCGGCGGTCATGCCAATGGCATTTTCGCCGATTTCGTGTGCCACTTCCTCGCAGAGATGCCCTTTGCGCGCGGCGAGCACTACTCTGGCGCCCTCCGCCGCCATCATCCGCGCCATAACCGGACCAAGCCCGCTGCTCGCCCCGGTGATGATTGCGACTTTGCCCCCAAATCGACTTTCTGGACGGCTCATAGCGCCAGTATCCTTTTCATGACTTCGTGGCTCTCCGCTGAGCCATCGAGCGTGCGGTTGAACTTCTCCATCACGCGCCAGCCTTGGCTCGTGCGGGTCAGCGTCCAGTGATTGATCGCAGCGCGCCATACGAACCAGCGATCGCTCTCGCGCTTGATCACAAAGCTGTAACCCACTGCCTCGGCCGCATCGCCCTTGACTGAAATCTTGGGTGTCGCGGCCATATGTGCGCTGCCGATCCGGGACAGTTCAAGATGGCCTTCCTGCCGCCAGACATTACCCAGCGGCTCGGGCGCCTCGAGCCGGTGGCTGCCCCCGCCAGGCAGGGCGTAGTTATAGCCGCCGCCCGGAACCCATTGCGCGATGGCTTCTTCCACCGAGCAGCTGTCGGCAAGCGGGCCATAGGCGGAGATCAGATTCAGGATTTCGAGGTGATCCTCGGCCTTCTGCAAGCGTGCTTCCAGTGCAGCGAGGCGATCTTCGGTGGTCATGTCAGTTATCCTCCAGTGGGCGCGAGCTGGCCATTGCCGGTTTGCCCGAACGGGTCTTCAGGTCGAAGCCGATCTGGTCGACATCGTCTTCAACGCGGACTCCCATCGAGGCCGCCGCCCAACCCAGCATGACGTAATTGCCGATCGTGAACAGCAGATCCATCATCTGCCGCCGGCCATAAAAGCGGGAAAGTTCTGCCCAGGTCGCATCGGAGAGCTTCGAATCGCGATAGAGCTCGTCGACCGCAGCCAGCACCGCGCGGTCCTCGTCCTTGCCATCCCAAACCGGCGAGGCCGGCCCATCGCGCACGGCGGCGATTTCGTCCATCGTCAGCCCGGCCTTGAGGCCGTATCCGACATGGTAATGCCATTCATAACCGCACTTGAGATGCCAGGCGGTGCGCAGCACGACCAGCTCGCGCGGGCGGACCGCGATGGTCGAATGGAGCAGCAGGTGCTTGCCGAATGTGTGGTAGGCGTTGGCGAGTGGCGGGTGGTTCGCCAGGGTCATGGTCATGTTGGTCTTCGAGCCGTTTTCCCAGGCTCCGGGCTCACCCCAGTAGGCAAAGACCTCGCGCGCTTCGTCGGTCCATTCCTCGCGCGGGAGGTTGCCGATGCGCGGGGTTGCATCTCCAGTCATGATCTCTCCCGATTCTCGTGTTGAACGCAGGTTCAACCGGAGAGGGGACAGGGTCAAGCTCTATAGCTCGGGGCCTTACAGCTTTGGAAGCGTCACGCCCTTCTGGCCCATGTATTTGCCGGCGCGGTCGGCATAGCTGACTTCGCAAGGCTCGTTGCCCTGAAGGAACAGGAACTGGCATGCGCCCTCGTTGGCATAGATCTTGGCGGGCAGCGGCGTGGTGTTGGAGAATTCGAGCGTAACATGGCCTTCCCAGCCCGGCTCCAGCGGTGTCACGTTCACAATGATGCCGCAGCGCGCATAGGTGCTCTTTCCAAGGCAGATCACCAGGACATCGCGCGGCACGCGGAAATATTCGACCGTGCGGGCCAATGCGAAGGAATTAGGCGGGATGATGCAGACATCGGTCTTGCGGTCGACGAAGCTCGCCGGGTCGAAGTCCTTGGGATCGACAACCGAGCTGTTGACGTTGGTGAAGATCTTGAACTCGTCGGCCACCCGCGCATCATAGCCGTATGATGAGAGGCCATAGCTTATGCAGCCGTCGCGGCGCTGGGCCTCGACGAAAGGCTCGATCATGCCCTCCGTGGTCGCCTTCTCGCGGATCCACCTGTCGCTCAGAATCGCCATGGGACACGGATTCAGGGCCGGGCGGGGCGGGGCAAGTGATCGCTGCGACTTATCCCCCTTCTCCGCCGGAAGTCGCCACTCCTCCATTCGTCATGCTGAACTCGTTTCAGCATCCATCGTGCGGCATGCTCGGAGTATGCGGGCGGGCGCTTCG
>JANLSP010000317.1:0-3233 GCA_031362485.1 Novosphingobium sp. | reverse complement strand
GCCCCGCGTTCGAGATGGTCGCGCAGGCGGCCCGGAGTGCCGACGACGACGTGCGCGCCATGCGCCAGTGCCCGCCGTTCGACCGATGGGTTCATGCCTCCGACGCAAGTCAACACCCGCGCGCCGGTCGCGGCATAGAGCCAGGCCAGCTCGCGGCTGACTTGCATGGCAAGCTCACGCGTCGGCGCGATGATCAGCGCCAGCGGTGCGTTGGTGGGCAGCACTCGGCCTCCTTCGCCCATGATCTGCTGCGCCATGGCGAGGCCGAAAGCGACGGTTTTGCCTGAGCCGGTCTGGGCCGAAACGACCATGTCGCGGCCCAGGGCTTCGGCTTCCAGCACGGCGGCCTGGACGGGCGTCAGCTCGGTATAGCCACGCGTTGCGAGCGCTTCGGAAAGAAGCGCGGAAGTGTTTGCTGCGATCATGTTCTCTTGCTTGCGGTATTTCGCGACCGATGCGGCGGCGAAGGGGCATAATGGCCCGTTGATGGCCGTCCGATAGGCGCCCAAGCTCCGCCGCGCAATAGCAGGCTGCACGAGCGGTATCGCTGGAAAATATTGGTCGGGACGAGAGGATTCGAACCTCCGACCCCCACACCCCCAGTGTGATGCGCTACCAGGCTGCGCTACGTCCCGACCAGAAGGCTCCCGCCACAGCGGGAACAGAGGCGGGCCTATAGGCTGGCGGACGGGCGAGTCAACCGGGCAAGCCCAGCCTTCTGCCCATGCCAGCTACCCATACCTGCTGCGTTGCTATGGTCGTTCATTGCTGCTAACCGCCCGGCCAATCCGGCCTGACCGGCAAAACTCTTCATCCGGAAAGTGGCAAAGCTCCGATGTCCAGCTCGCTTCTCTTGCTTCTTGCCCCTGCCGCCTCTGCCGATGCACCCCCGGCTTGGCTCCAGTTCCTTCCCCTCGTCGCCATGGTAGTGATCTTCTGGTTCCTGATTCTGCGCCCGCAAATGAAGCGTCAGAAGCAGCAGGCCGCCAAGATAGCCGCGATCAAGAAGGGCGATCAGGTGCTCACCGGCGGCGGCCTGCTTGGCAAAGTGATCAAGGTCGATGACGACTATGCCGAGATTGAACTGGCCCCCAATGTGAAGGTCAAGGCAGTCAAGTCCACGATCACCGACGTGATCTCGCCGCTCACCGGCAAACCTGCGAACGACTGAGCGCGCCTGCGATGCTCGATTTTCCCCGCTGGAAACAAGCCTGGTATTGGCTGTTGACGTTGTTTGCGCTGGCAGCGGCGCTGCCGTCGCTGTTTGCCCTGGCCAATGCGCGCTGGCCCGATTTCCTGCCCGAGCCGATCGTCAATCTCGGTCTCGATCTGGCCGGCGGAAGCCACATCCTGCTTGAAGCCGATACTGCTCAGGTTGCCCGCCAGCGGCTTGAAACCATGGAAGAAAGCGTGCGCGCGCGAATGCGTCTGGCCGAGCCTGCGATCCGCATCGGCGACATCTCGACCAAGGACGGGCGGCTCAGCTTTCTGGTTGAGGATCCGGGCAAAGTCGACGCCGCACGCGAACAGCTGCTGCCGCTGACCAGCGGGGCCGGGCTGACCGGCCAGCGCGATTGGGACATTCAGGTGCAGGATGGCACCCGGTTTGTGATGACGCCGACCCAGGCGGGAATCGAACTCGCCGTCACCCAGGCGTTGGAAACCGCGACTGAGGTTGTGCGCAAGCGCATCGACGCGCTCGGCACGCGCGAACCGACGATTATTCGATCGGGCGATCAGCGTATCGTCGTTCAGGTGCCTGGTCTCAAGGATCCGCAGGCGCTGAAGGACCTGCTGGGGCAGACCGCCAAGCTCGAATTCAAGCTGGTCGATACCACGGCTTCGCCGACAGACGTTGCCCAGGGCATTGCCCCGCCGGGCAGCCAAATCGTGCCTTATGCCGATCCATTGAAAAACGGCGTTGCCGCGATTGCGGTCAAGCGGCTCGGCGGGATCAAGGGCGATCAGCTGACCAATGCCCAGCAAACCTATGAACAGCAGAGCAACGAGCCGGTCGTCTCGATCACCTTCGACACGCAAGGCGGTGCCAAATTTGCCAAGCTGACATCCGAGAACGTCAATCGCCCCTTCGCGATCATTCTTGATGGCAAAGTGCTCTCTGCGCCCAATATCAACGAGCCGATCCTGGGCGGGAACGCACAGATTTCCGGCGGGTTTTCCGTCGAGAGCGCCAACCAGCTCGCCATCGCTCTGCGCTCTGGCGCGCTGCCGGTCGATCTCAAGGTGGTGGAAGAGCGAACAGTGGGGCCAGACCTTGGCGCGGATTCGATCCGCAAAGGCATGATCGCCATGTTGATCGGCACAATTGCGCTGATGACCTTCATTTCGATCACCTATGGCCGCTTCGGAATTTACGCCTGCATTGCACTGATCATAAACGTACTGATGATCCTGGGTATCATGGCTATCCTCAACACCACGCTGACCCTGCCGGGGATTGCCGGCTTTGTGTTGACCATCGGCGCGGCGGTCGATGCCAACGTGTTGATCAACGAGCGAATCCGCGAAGAACGGGCGCGCGGGCGGCGTGTCGTCCAGGCGCTTGAAGTGGGCTACAAGGAAGCCAGCCGCGCGATTTTCGATGCCAACATTACCAATGTCATCGCGGCCACCCTGATGTTCCTGTTCGGCTCTGGCCCAGTGCGCGGCTTTGCGGTGGTGTTGATGATCGGCATTGTCACATCGGTGTTCACTGCGGTCACGTTGACCCGCATGTGGGTCGCCAACTGGGTGCGCAAGGCGCGGCCCAGCGATCTGGCAATCTGAGGGACCGGCCATGAAACTGCTCAAGCTTGTCCCTGACAACACCAACATCCGCTTCCTGCGCTGGCGGGTGCCGTTCTATGTCATCAGTCTGCTGTTGATGGCGGCCTCGATCACCATGGTGCTGACACGCGGTCTCAACTTCGGCGTTGATTTTATTGGCGGCCAGATGATCCGCGTGACGTTCGAACAATCGGCCAGCGCACCGGTTGCCGAATTGCGCGAAACCGAATCGACCCCGTCGATCCGCGCATCGGTATGCGTGGCCTTGATCGTCTGGGTGATCTTGCTGGACATGGCTTCGGAAAGTGCCGGATCCTGTTCCGCGCCCTCGGGCAGCTTCATCCGGATCGAAACCTGATTGTCCTTGCCGAAAGTCTGGATAGTCGGCTCGCCGTAGCCTAGATTTCCAACGGTTTCGCGCAATTCGGCAACCGGTGCGCTGGCCG
>JANLSP010000279.1:0-16034 GCA_031362485.1 Novosphingobium sp. | reverse complement strand
TGGCCTGTCGCGAAATTCACCAAAACACGGCTTGCTACCCGGCATCGGCGCTCACCCGTTCCCTGCTTTCAATCGAATATTGTGCCGTGGGAGGCGGGGTGGGGAGATGCCGGTGCTCAACGATTCGAAACTTCAGTTTCGGATCAGCCAACCCTAACGTCCCGTTTGGTGACAGGGCGAGGTAGAATCGCCATCAACCGGCTCCTGCGCCTTTCCCCTGACCCACGAGGCGGCTAGGCTGGCTTGCAATGACCAGTCTGGCCAAACCTTCCAGCGGAATTCTCGACGGTGGCGTCCACCGATTCGCGGTGCGAGTCTACTTCGAGGACACCGACCTTTCGGGCGTGGCCTATCACGCCAATTACCTGCGCTGGTGCGAACGCGCGCGCAGCGAGATGCTGCGCCTGCTCGGCATTGAACAGCGCGCTGTGCATGAAGCGGGCGGCGGTGCCTATGCCGTTTCCGAACTTTCGATTCGCTATCTGCGCCCTGCCCGGCTCGACGATGCCTTGGCCATTGCCACTTCGCTTGAAGAAATGCGCGCCGCCAGTTGCCGCATGCTTCAGCAGGTTTGGCGGGGCGACGAGTTGCTGTCCGAGGCGCGGCTCCGGGTGGGGTTCGTTGGCCCGGACGGCCGCCCCCGCCGCCAGCCCGATGATTGGCGCCAGGCTTTTGAACGATTCGCAGCCCGACAAGGAACCGCATGACTGTCCTCTCGCTTCTCGCCCCCGCGACGGACATCGCGCCCGCGCCTGAACATCTTGATCCTGTGGCGCTGTTTCTGGGCGCAGACATAGTCGTCCAGGTGGTGATAGCCGGGTTGCTGCTGGCCAGCATCTGGGTTTGGGCCCAGATCGCGGCTTTTGCCTTGCGGATGGCCAGCGCGCAGCGGCGCTGCGATGCGTTCGAGCGCGAGTTCTGGAAATCAGGGCAAGGCGAGGCACCCGAAAACGAACCAGGCGGCTCAGCCAGTGATGCGGTTTCGGCCCGGATCGCCCAGGCCGGCCTTGGCGAATGGCGGCGTTCGGGTGGCAGAAAGCTGCTTGACCGCGAAGGCGCACGCCAGCGCATCGCCATGGCACTGGAAAGTTCCGTAGCGGCGGAGACCGATCGGCTGGCATCGCCACTCAATTTCTTTGCGACGGTCGGCTCGGTCGCGCCATTTGTCGGCCTGTTTGGCACGGTGTGGGGAATCATGAACAGCTTTTTCCAGATCGGCGCGCAGCAGAATTCATCGCTCGCGGTTGTGGCACCCGGCATTTCCGAAGCGCTGTTCGCAACGGCTATCGGCCTGTTTGCGGCGATTCCGGCGGTGATTGCCTACAATCGCTACAGCCACCGCATCAGCCGGTTCGAGGCGCGTCTGCAACGCTTTGCCGACAAGCTGCACGCCAGCCTCAGCCGCGATCTGGAGATAGACTGATGGCGTTCGGCCTGCATCGCCGGCTCCCGCGCGGGCGTTCGCGCCGCGCGCCGATGGCGGAGATCAATGTCACGCCGCTGGTCGATGTCATGCTGGTGCTGCTGATCGTGTTCATGGTCACTGCGCCGCTGCTTAAAGCCGGGGTGCCCGTGGAGCTGCCCGACAGCCGGGCCAAGGCGCTCGCCGAAGCGGAGGGCCCGGTGAGCCTGACCTTGTCGCGCAGCGGCGAAGTGTGGATCGACGATCTGCCCGTTGGCCCGGGTGAGCTGGCCGCCCGGCTTGCCGCGTTGCCGCTTGGCGCCGAAGGCAAGCCGAGGCCCGTCACTCTGAGAGCCGATACCGCGATCGATTATGGCCGGGTGATCGCGGTGATGGGCGAGCTTAACCGGGCCGGGTTCAATTCCATTGCACTGGTGACCGGCGTGGCGAGTGCTGAACCTGCACTCACCGCCGGTTCAGGCTCGGAAAACTAGGGCGATGTAATGGCAACGCGCGCGCTCCACGGCGAAGACTATGCCGGCCTTGCACTGGCCGTGATGTTGCACGCCGGGTTGCTGGCCCTGCTGGTGTTTCAACCCGGGCCGGCCCGTCACACGCCGCTGCCTGAGCGCATTACCGTGACGCTGTCTGACGAGACCGGCCTGCAATCGGCTTCGCCCGAGCCACAGGCACAGGCTGCGCCGCCCGCTGCGCCGATGATTGCCGCCGAACCTGAACCCGAGCCCGCACCCGCCCCCAGCATCTCACCCCCGCCCAAAGCATTGCCCAAAGCGATGGCGCAGCCTGTGGCAGCCCCGGCTCCCCGACCCAGGCCGGCGCCCCAACCCGCACCAAAAGCGCAGCCGCGCATGCCCACGCCGCCCGCAGCCCAGCCAAGGCCGAGCCCGCCTGCACCCCGCCCGGCAGCCAGAGCGCAGCCCGCCCCGGTCCAGCGCACTGCGCCTCGAGCTGCTGGCGCCAGCCGCATTTCGGACGATTTCCTCAAAGGCATCCCCGGCGCAGCGGCGAACAGCGCATCGCGCAGTCCGCCCGCCGCTACCATAGGCCCGGCGGTGCGATCGGCGCTCGCTGCGGCCATGTCGCGCGAATTGAAGCCGCACTGGGCCGCGCCGCAGGGAGCAGATGCAGAATTGCTGGTCAGCGTTCTTACGTTCGATCTAGCGAGCGATGGCGGCCTGTCCGCTCCGCCCCGGCTGGTGCGCCAGGAAGGCATTACCGATGCCAACCGCTCACAGGCGGCGCGCCACGCCGAGCAGGCCATCCGCGCGGTGCGGCTGGCCGCACCTTTCGATCTCCCCTCGCAACACTACGATGCCTGGAAGCGCGTTGCCGCTTTCCGTTTCGACAAGAGGCTCTCGCAATGAAACTGCTGCTGATCGCTCCCTTCCTGCTTATTGCAAATGCTGCGCTTGCACAGCCTGAACCGCAGGCTTCCCCTGCGAGCACTGACGAAGGAGGCCTTTCCGGATCGGTTTCCGACGAGAACGACTGGCAGGACACTTCGATCGTGATCACCGATTTTGCCACAGATGCCGATGTACCCACGGCCACCAATGCTGGAACGACCGCGCAGCTGGGCCGCGGCCTGTCGCGGATCATCGCCGGCAATCTGAGGAACAACGGCCTGTTCAAGCCTGCCGGGCCCGACGGCCTGCCCCAGCCCCTGTTCGGCGAAGTGCAGGCGCCCAATTTCGGGCTGTGGCAGGGCCGCAACAACGAAATGCTGGTGCAGGGCTCGGTCCGCGCGGTTGGCGGCCAGATTGCGGTCGGCTGCTATCTGTTCGATGTAGCGCTAGGCCAGCAACTGGCCGGCGCGAGCTGGACGGTGGCACCGGGCGATTGGCGGCGCGCGGCTCATAAGTGTTCGGACCTGGTCTATGCGCGGCTTTCGGGCGAGAACCCGTTCTTCGACAGCCGCATCGCCTATATCGCCGAGACCGGGCCGAAATCGCGCCGGATCAAGCGGCTCGCGGTGATGGATTCAGACGGCGCCAACCACCGCTTCCTCACCACCGGCCAGGCCATGGCGTTGACCCCGCGCTATTCGCCCGACTATCGCTCGATCCTCTATCTCTCCTATCTCAATGGCAATCCGCGGATCTATGTCTATGATCTGGCGACAAATTCGCAGAGGCTGATCACCGAGAGCCGCAATCCGACATTTGCCCCGCGCTGGTCGCCGGACGGGCGCTGGATCCTCTATTCGATGGCGATTGCCGGCAATACCGACATCTACCGGATTTCGGCGCAGGGCGGGCAGAGCCAGCGGCTGACTTCATCCCCGGGGATCAATATCGGCGGCAGCTTCTCACCTGATGGCAGCAAGGTCGTATTTGAAAGCGACCGTTCGGGCAGCCAGCAGGTCTATGTGATGAATGCCGACGGATCGGACCAACGGCGCATCAGCTTCTTTGGCGGGCGCGCGGCAACCCCCGAATGGAGCCCGCGCGGTGACCAGATCGCCTTCACTCACATTGCGGGCAATTTCCGCGTAGCCGTGATGAGCCCAGGTGGTGGAACCTTGCGCTATCTGACCGACAATTGGCAGGATGAAGCGCCGAGCTGGGCGCCCAATGGCCGGATTATCCAGTTTTTCCGTACCGAACGCGGCAGTGGCAAGGCCTCGCTATGGCAGGTGGATCTCACCGGCCGCAATGAGCGCCGCCTGCCCACACCCTTCGACGCATCCGATCCCGCCTGGGGGCCAATCCGGCCCTGAGCGCGGCAAACATATTTCCAAAGGAGAGTGCCATGAACCGCATGACGACATTGCTGCTGCTGACCGGGGCGCTGGGTCTGTCAGCTTGCGCGAGCAAGCCGCCCGCGCAGCTTCCGCCCGAGCCAGGCCCGGCAACCACGACGACCAGCATGGATGCGCAGGGCCCGGTGCCCGGCAGCCAGGCCGATTTCGTCGCCTTCGCACGCGGACAAGACACGATCTTTTTCGAAACCGACCGCTACAACATCGACAGCGAGGACGTGGCCGCGCTCACCACGCAAGCACAGTGGCTGCTGCGCTATCCGGCCAAGCGGGCGACCATCGAAGGCCATTGCGACGAGCGCGGCACCCGCGAATACAATCTCGCGCTCGGTGAGCGACGGGCCAATGCCGCAAAAAGCTATCTCGCGTCGCTGGGCGTAGATGCCTCGCGCCTGGCCACAGTCAGCTATGGCAAGGAGAGACCGTTGGCGCTGGGTTCAGACGAGGACAGCTGGGCAAGAAACCGGCGCGCCGTGACCGTGACAATCGATTGATCGCTTAGCGCACCAGTAACATGCTGGCCTGCGGCAGGATCGCAGGGGCCTCGATCACCGGAAGCAGCTCCGCGCTCCGGTGAAAATCGACCTGGTGAGCATCGCCGCCGAACAGCACGTAGCTGGCCATCAGAAAAACGGAAAATGCCGAAGAGACCGCCAACTTGTCACTCATCTTGGACTCCGGAGTGCTCACCTAGGTGAATATAAGCTTTGTTAGTGCTTGTTGCAATGCAGCACATAGCTTTGGCGGCTTAATTTTCAATGAACCACAGCTTCGGCTTGCGCTGCCGCCGTGGCCCACTATTCAACTACGGATGGCCAAGGCGCGTGGATCACTTGATTGGGGCTTTCCCCGCTGGCGCGGCTATAGCGGCAGCCGGGAAGCTGCGCAGGTGCGCCTGTGCGACCGGGTGGGTTGCACCTCGGCGGGCGATTGTCCGGCGCCGAAGAGTCCGAACAACCCGGATCGCTGGTATTTCTGCCAGGCACACGCTGCCGAATACAATTCCGGCTGGGACTATTTCGCCGGGCTCTCCGCCGAAGAAGCCGCCGCGCGCGAGAGCGACGAGACCCGCGACAATTCGGGCTACCGCGAAGCTGCCCACTATGGCTGGGCCGGATCGGGGGACGGCAGCCGCAGCCGCGACGAGCTGCGCGCGCTTGAATTGTTCGAGCTGACCCCGGATGTGGATTTCGATGCGATCAGAAAGGCCTGGCGCACCAAAGCCAAGCTCGTGCATCCCGATGTGCGCCCCGGCGATGCCGATGCCGCCAAGGCCTTCCAGGCACTGCAACTAGCCTACGAAGTGCTGCGCGCCGCTGAAGAACGGCGCGTCTGGAGCGGCTGATCAGGCCCGGGCCTGCGTATCGCGTCGCAGCAACAACAGCAAGCTCGCACCGATAATTACCGCTGTGCCAGTGATCACCAGGAACAGGTTGTAGTTGCCCGTGCGGGTCAGCGTCCAGCTGAGCAGACCAGCCCCTAGCGAAGTGGACAGCGACATGGTTGCTGTAAGCAGCCCCATCACCGAACTGTAAACTTCCAAACCAAAGCGCTTGGCGACGAGGAAAGCGACAATATCGCCCTCTGCACCAAAGGCGAAGCCGAGGCAGAAAACCGCAAATGTCAGGATCGCCGGGTCATCGAAGCTGGAGGCGACAATGAATATGCCAAGGCTCGGCAAGCCAAGGGTGACAAACGCCACGATGTAGGGCTCAAACCTGTCAAGCGCGAGGCCGGTGACGAACCGACCAGTCAGCATACCCAACGACAGGGCGGTAAACATCACCGAGGCGCCGGGCCCGCTAATGCCGTTGTCCAGCAGCAGCAATTTGAGCTGCACCAGCAGCAGGGTCTGCGGCAGATTGCACAGCAGCATCACAGCCGCCAGAATCCAAAAAGCATAGCTGCGGAAAATCATTGGATAGTCATCGCGCGCGCGCCGTTTGGGCGCTCCGCTGCGCGCTAGCCCCGCACCTTTGGGGATCAGCAGGAACACGACCACAGCCGCCACCGTGGCAAATATTGCGAGCGCGCGATACGTCGCTTCCCAGCCGTGCGCCTCGACATAATTGTTGAGGATTGGACCGCCGATCGCCCCGAATATCGCCGAGCCCGACACGACAATCGCAAGCGCCAGCCCGCGCGCCCTGACGAAATACTGCACAGCGAGGCGGGTATAGACCGTCGCCGTGGTCGTTACGGCAAGCACTGACTGGACCACGAAAATCGCCATATACATGGACAGGCTGCCGCCCATGATTGTCGCATAGGCAAGATAGGTCAGCGGCAGGGTGATCTGCCCGATCAGCGCCGTCCAGCGCACCCCCAGCACATCCGCCAGCCGGCCGATGAAGGGAAAGGCAAGCGTGCTGAACAGACCGAGTATGCCGACGGCAGCGAAATCCGATCTTGCCCAGCCATTGCCATCGATCAGGCTCGGCGCGAGCACGCTGGTGATCGTCCCGGCCGTCGACATGCCCGAGCCGATGCCGATGGTCGCGGCCAGCAGGGGACGCCAGTGGAGGCGCAGTTCAGACAGGTAGCCGCTCATGCCTTCTCCGGTGTTGTTCTTTATGTCATCGAGTAGTGGCAGGGCATGGTCAACCGGCGATTGTGGCCATAGCCCAAACAACCCCGACGATCAGGAAAGTCCCGGCGACATCCAGCCAGAAGCCCGCCTTGAGCACTTTTGCCAGGGCCACGTGCCCCGTGGCCCAGGCAATCGCATTGGGGCCAGTTCCCGATGGCAACATAAAGCCCCAGCTGGCAGCGAGCGCAGCGGGCAAGGCCAAGAGGATCGGGTCTGCGCCGATCGCTGCAATCAGCGCGGCCACGACCGGCATGATGCCGCTGGCGACAGCAACATTGCTGGCAAATTCGGTCACCACCACGACAAAGCCGACCAGCACCAGCGCCACCACAATCAGCGGCAATGCCGCAACCGGGAGCAGCATTTGCCCAAGCCAGGCAGCCAGCCCCGATTCGCTCATCCCCATGGCGAGCGCCAGCCCGCCGCCAAACAGCAGCACAACATCCCATGGCGCGCGGTTTGCCTCATGCCAGGTCAGCATCGGTCGCCCCGAGCCATCGGGCAGGACAAACAGCACGAGCCCGGCCAGCGCAGCGATTGTGCCATCGGTAAGCCCGCCTTTGGGCAAGACCGGTTCAAGCAGCGGCTGCGCAAGCCATGCCGCCACGGTTAACGCGGCGACCGGAACCAACCGTTTTTCGGCCTTGGACCAGGCGCCGCCATGCTGGATTGCCTGGCGCGCGCTGACCGGATCGAAGCGGTCGACATCAATGCGCTGCATGCGCGCGATGATCCAGGCGGCAAGCGGAATCGCCAGCAGAACCAGCGGGACGCCATAGTAGCTCCACTCGGCAAACGTGATGCGCACTCCCAGCGTCTTTTCGATCAGCCCGGCCGAAATGGCGTTGGTCGGCGATCCGACCATGGTGCCCAGCCCGCCGATCGAGGCGGCAAAGGCAATGCCCATCGGCAATGCTCCGGCCATGCCGTTCGTTTCGCCGCGCTCTATGCCGCCAGAGACGAGCATGGCGAGCGCCATCGGCATCATGATCAGCGCGGTCGACGTGTTGGAGATGAACATCGAAAGCAGCGCCGTCGCCGCCATGACCGCGAGCAGCAGCTGCCAGTTGGTGTGCCCGGCCCGGTTCATGATGGCGAGCGCGAGCCTTCGGTGCAAACCCGTACGTTCGATGGCCAGAGCCAGAAACGCCCCGCCCAGAAACAGGAACATGATCGGCGAGTAGTAGGCCGCCGCCGTCTTGTTCGCGTCGGCTATGCCGAGCAGGGGCAGGACGATAAACGGGAGCATGGCGGTGGCGTAAAGCGGCAGCGCCTCGGTCATCCACCAGGCAGCCATCCACCAGACAAGGCCAGCGGCATGCCATGCGGAGGGTGCCATGCCCGCCGGCGCAGGCAGGATGAAAGTGAGCAAAAAGCCGGCTAGGCCGAAAACCAGGCCAAGGCGCTGTGCGGTCATCCCCTTTGCTGCCCCCGCCTTTTCTGCCCCGGCTTTCTGAATTATTACTTCGGCGCAACCACCATCAGCATCTGGCGGCCTTCAAGGCGCGGCCAGGCTTCGACCTTTGCCACTTCGGCAATGTCATCCTGCACCCGCCGCAGCAAATCCATACCAAGCTGCTGGTGCGCCATTTCGCGGCCGCGGAAACGCAGCGTGACTTTGACCTTGTCGCCTTCATCGATGAAGCGCAGCACGCTGCGCATCTTCACGTCATAGTCGTGGTCATCAATGTTGGGACGCATCTTGATCTCCTTGATCTCCTGCGTCTTTTGCGACTTGCGCGCGAGATTGGCCTTTTTCTGGGCCTCATAGCGAAACTTGCCGACATCAAGGAATTTGCAGACCGGCGGATCGGCATTTGGCGACACTTCGACGAGATCGAGGCCAACTTCGTTGGCCTGCTCGATCGCCTCATTGGTCAGCATGACGCCGATATTTTCGCCGTTTTCGTCGATCACGCGAACCTTGTCGACGGCGATCATCTGATTGAAACGGGGCCCGCTTTTGACGGGGGGCGCCATCGAGCGCCGGGGTGGGGGTGCTATAGTGTCTGCTCCTGATGCATTTTGGACTTCCGCGAGTCCTTAGAGCGAATCGCGTGGGGAATGAAAGCGGGAATTAGCATGCGCTTCATTTGCGTTGATCGGGCGTGGCGAGCCACTCCCGCGCGCGGCACCGGCCCTCTCCCCCGGCCCAACCAACCTGAGCGTGTCCTGTCGGGTGACTGGGCCGGGGAAGAAGGCCGGTGCCGCTTGCGCCGTCAGGCGGAAACAGACGCAGCGCGCCAGAGCGGATATTCCACGAGCTTGCTTCCCGCAGAGGCCAATGCATCGATCACCGCCGCCGGCTGCATTGCTGCCAGTATCTCGGGCGAGGTGGCATCCATGCCGCCAGTCAGCGCACCAAATGCTGGCAGAATCAGCCGCTGCTCGCTGCGCACAGCGCATGGCCGGGCGATCCTCCGCCCGCGCGCCGACACGATCAGGCGCGGGTGGAAATGACCGGAAAGCTCCGGCCCCCGCTCGCCCGCTCGCGCATGGTGCCGCAGCGTCAGCCCGCCAATTTCCAGCTCATCAAGTGCGGTGCCGGCAAGAACTCCACTTGGGCCATCGTGATTGCCGGCGATCCACACCCAATCGAGCGCGCGCGTCAGCGCGGCGAGCATGCCCGCGGCATGCGGCTCCAGCCGGCCTGCGCCCTTCGCGTCGTGAAAGTTGTCGCCGAGGCAAAAAACCCGCCGCGCCCCAGTCTCACGCACGGTCAGCGCCAGCCGCTCCAGCGTTTCGCGGCTGTCATAGGGCGGCAGCATCTGGCCATGCCCCGCAAAGAAGCTGGCCTTTTCGAGATGCAGATCAGCCACCAGCAAGGCATTCTCGCGCGGCCAGAACAGCGCGCGGCCCTGCACCAGCGCCAAGTCCTGATTTGCGAACGAAAAGGGAACCATGGCTTTTCCTTGCCGGAAGGCCATTCGCTTGGCAAGGGTTCTCCATGACCAACTGGACCCCCTATTCCGCCCGCGCCGCCCGGTGGTTCGAGGAGCTGCGCGATCGCATCTGCGGCGAGTTTGAAGCCATCGAGCGCGAAGCGGGCAGCGATGCCACGTTTCAATACACTCCCTGGCAGCGCGAGGCTGTTGAAGGCGGCCCAAGTAATAATGGGGCAGGCGAGACGGGTGGCGGCACGCGCGGGGTGCTTAAGGGCAAAGTGTTCGAAAAGGCGGGTGTGAATATTTCCACCGTCCACGGCGCACTGGCCACCGATTTCGCCGCCACGATCAATGGCGCCAGTGCCGACCAGCCGTCGTTTTCGGCCACCGGTATCAGCCTGGTTGCCCACATGGCCAATCCGCATGTGCCCGCCGTGCACATGAACACCCGCTTTTTGACCACTACCAAGGCCTGGTTCGGCGGCGGGGCCGACCTCAATCCGCCGTTGCCTTATGAAGAGGATACCGAGGAGTTCCATGCGGAATTCCGCGCCGCCTGCGCTGCACACAACCCCACTTACTATGAGCGGTTCAAGAAGTGGGCCGATGACTACTTCTACATACCCCACCGCCAGGTGCACCGCGGCGTCGGCGGGATTTTCTATGATCACCTCGAATGCGAAAGCGAAGCCATGTGGGAGGCCAATTTCGCTTTCACCCGCGCGGTGGGAGAGGCATTTCTGGCGGTATTCCCGGTGCTGGTGCGCCGGCGGATGGGCATGGAGTTCGCCGCTGCACAAAAGCAGCAACAGCTCGAATGGCGCGGCCGCTATGCCGAATTCAACCTGGTCTATGACCGTGGCACGCTGTTCGGCCTCAAGACCGGCGGCAATATCGATGCCATCCTGATGAGCCTGCCGCCGGAGGCGGTTTGGAGCTGACGGAATGAGCCGTTCCGCCTGGCAATCGGGTCCTCCAGAGCCTTTCCGCTTGCCCTGAGGCGGAGTCATCGCTCATCTGGCATCACCATGCTGCGTCAGTACGAACTCGTTGAACGTGTAAAGGCCTATGATCCCGATGCGGACGAGGCGCTGCTCAACCGCGCCTATGTCTATTCGGTGGTCAAGCATGGCTCGCAGAAGCGCGCCTCGGGCGATCCCTATTTCAGCCATCCGATCGAAGTCGCGGGGCTGATGACCGATCTGAAGCTCGACGAGGAAACCATCGTAACCGCGCTGCTCCACGATACAGTCGAGGATACGCTCGCCACGATCGAGGAAATCGAGGCGAATTTCGGGCCGAACATCGCCCGGCTGGTCGATGGCGTCACCAAGCTCTCGAAGATCGAGACCCTGACCGAAAACGAGCGCGCCGCCGAAAACCTGCGCAAGTTCTTCCTCGCCATGAGCGAAGATCTGCGCGTGCTGCTGGTCAAGCTGGCTGACCGCCTGCACAACATGCGCACGCTCCATTTCATCAAGAGCGCCGACAAGCGCCTGCGCATCGCGCGCGAGACTATGGATATCTACGCCCCGCTCGCAGAACGGGTGGGCATGTACGAATACATGCGCGAGATGCAGCTGCTGGCCTTTGAACAGCTCGAGCCAAAAGCCCATGCCACAATCGCCGCGCGGCTGGCGCAGATCCATTCGCAGGATGGCGGACAGGTCGATGCGATTGCGCTCGCCATCAAACAGGCGCTGGCCGAATCCGGGCTGCGCGTCGAGGTCTCGGGCCGCGAGAAGCATCCCTACTCGATCTGGAAGAAGATGGAGGAGCGCCACGTCTCCTTTGAGCAGATCACCGATATCATGGCGTTTCGCGTGCTCACCGAGAGCCCGGCGGACTGCTACCGGGCACTGGGTATCCTCCACACCACCTGGCAGATGATCCCCGGTCGTTTCAAGGATTACGTTTCGACGCCGAAGGCCAACGGCTACCGCTCGCTGCACACTGCGCTGATCTATGAAAACTCTATGCGCATGGAAGTGCAGATCCGCACCCGCGAGATGCACCGGACCAACGAATTCGGCCTCGCCGCACATTGGGCCTACAAGCAAGGTGATCGCCCTGACGGTCAGGTCGGCTGGCTGCGCGACCTGATCGAGATCGTCGATGCCAGCCACGACGCTGAAGAGCTGCTCGAGCACACCCGGCTCGCGATCTATCAGGACCGCATATTCGCTTTCACCCCCAAAGGCGCACTGCACCAGTTGCCAAAGGGCGCAACGTCAGTCGACTTTGCTTATGCGGTGCACACCGATCTCGGCAATGCGGCTGTCGGCGCCAAGATCAACGGGCGGCACATGCCGCTCAGGACCTCGCTCAACACCGGCGATGTCGTCGAGATCATCCGTAGCCGCAATTCCGCGCCCCAGCTCTCCTGGCTCGGCTTCGTCGTCACCGGCAAGGCCCGCGCGTCGATCCGCCGAGCTGTGCGCCAGAAAGAGCGGCAAGAGGTCGCTGCGATCGGGCGCAAGCTGTTCGACGAGATTGCCGCTCGGTTGCCCTCGAAGGTCGGCAAGAAGGCAGTTGGTGCGGCGGCCAAGCGGCTGGGCCTTGGCAGTGATGAAGAGCTGATGGCGGCGATCGGCTCAGCGAAAATCTCCGACCGCGATGTTATGGAGGCACTGGTCCCGGGCAGCGCCAAGGGGTTGACCGATCCCGAGGACTGGCCGCAGCAGGCCAGGGCAATTTCGATCAAGGGGCTGACTTCGGGCATGGCCTTCCACCTCGCCCCATGCTGCCATCCAGTGCCGGGCGACCGCATCGTTGGACTGAAGCAACCGGGCCTCGGCGTCGAGGTGCATGCCATCGACTGCATGTCGCTGGTCAGCGGCCAGGACACCGACTGGCTGGACCTTTCGTGGGGCGAACTCTCGACCGGCGCCATCGGCCGGCTCCGCCTGGTGCTCTACAACCGACCGGGGACGCTGGCCGAAGCGACGGGCATTTTCGCCGGCAATCGGGCTAACATTGTCCAGCTGGAGATGGTCGGCCGCGATGAACTGTTCGGGACTTACGAAGTCGATCTTGAAGTGAGTGATCTGGCTCACCTCACCCGCATCGTCAGCTCGCTGCGCGCCAGCGATGCCATTGCCGACGCGGAGCGAATCTAGCTTTCGGTGAGGAACGAGACCAGCGCCCTGACCTTTTTCTGGCGCCATTGCGGCAGAGGCGCCACCAACCAGTAGGCGCGGCGGCATGGCTCAGGCGGACTCGTGGTCATCTTTTGCCGTCCGGCAAGCCCGGTTGCCAATAGGGCTGGAACCCGCGCGCGCCCCATGCCGGCGACTGCGGCAGAAAAGGCCTGGCCTGCATCTCCCACCATCAGCGGCGGCTGCGAACTGGCATCGCCTCCACCCGGATTGGGATCACCCGGCCAGGCGATCCAGTCGTCCCCGCCACCCTCGCTGGACAGGGTCACCAGCTCTGCGCTGCCGATCTGCACGCCTTCGAGATCATTGGGGCCTTCAATCCAGCGCACGGCGAGATCGAGATTGGCTTCGGTGAAATCGGTCATTTCGCCATCAACCAGTGCATAGCGCACATCAGGGTTCGCGGCCCGGTAGGCGGCAAGGCGCGGGGCGAGCCAGGCAGCGAAGAAATCGCGCGGGGCAGCGATGGTGAAGACATGGCTCGATTGGCCGGCCTGCATCGCCTGCACGGCGTCTTCGAAATGCAGAAAACCAGTGCGCAAGGCTTCGAGCCCCGCGCTGGCCTCTTCGGTCAGTTCCAGCCCCTTGCTGGTGCGCCGGAACAGGACCACGCCGAGCAAATCCTCGAGCGCGCGAATCTGCTGGCCGACCGCCGCCGGCGTCACCGCCAGCTCATCCGCCGCACGCGTGAAAGACAGATGCCGGGCGGCGGCATCCAGGACGCGCAGGGCGTTGAGCGGCAGGTGGGTGCGCTTCATCGGCTAGCCGGGATCAGCCGGCCGTGGCAGGCGCCGCGAGCGGGAAGAACGGAATTGAGGCCCGAATTTCGCTGCCATCCTCGCCGCGCAGGCCGTAGTGTCCTTCCATGCTCCCCATCGGGGTCTGCAAGGGACAGCCCGAGACATAGTCATGGCTTTGCCCCGGATGGAGGATCGGCTGTTCGCCGACCACGCCGTCGCCGTCCACAAAACTGACCGCGCCGCGCCCGTCAGTGATCCGCCAGTGGCGGGTGAGCAACTGGACGGTCTGGCTCGATTCGTTTTCGATGCGAATATGGTAGACCCAGAACCATTTTCCCGCCTCGATCCGCGACTGCTCAGGCAGGAAATTGACCGCAACCCGCACGATAATGCCTTGCGCGCGCGTTTCCACCGCATCGCGGCCCGAATGCGAGGCGCGGCTCACCGGAGTGATCGCGACATGCTGGAAAAGCTCTTTCATGGTTGCAGCAGACTAGCGGCGATTGTGGCACCCGGCAACACCTGCGGCAGACCTTCCCTCAGGCCTTGCGTAAGACCAGCGCGAGGTTATTCGCCGGCATCGGGATGATTTGCTCCAGCGCGAGTCCGCGCAGGCTGGCGCATTGCTCGACTTCTGCGAGGCTGCGCAGGCCCCAGTGCGGATTGCGGCGCCTGAGGTCGGCATCGAAGGCCGCATTGCTGGGCTCGAGCGCCTGTCCTACACGCCGGAACGGGCCATAGATAACCAGCGGCGCGGCCCCGGCTAGCAGTCGCCCTGCGCCGCGCATCAGACCCTCGCTCGCCGCCCAGGGGCTTATGTGGAGCATGTTGATGCAGACTAGCGCATCGGCGGCGTTGATCGGCCAGTCATCAGCGGCGGCGTCGATGGCAATCGGTGCAAGCAGATTTCCCGGCCCGCTCGCCCGCCAGGCTACGATCGAGGCTCGCGACTCTGCGTCGGGATCGGAGGGCTGCCAGACAAGGCCAGGCAGGTTCCGGGCAAAGTGAACTGCATGTTCGCCGGTCCCGCTCGCAAGTTCGAGCACCAGGCCGCGCGGCGGCAACACGGCTTTCAACACAGCGAGGATTGGTTCGCGGTTGCGCTGGGTGGCGGGTGCATGGCGGCGCATGTCTTCGGGGGTATTGCTGTCCATGGGTCTGTCACCTAACGGCTCGGGCAGGTCTTTCAATCGGAGTCGAACATGGTCCCCCGTTATGCCCGCCCCGCCATGACCGCGATCTGGGAGGCAGAAGCGCGCTATCGCATCTGGTTCGAGATCGAGGCGCACGCCACTGACAAGATGGGCGAGCTTGGCGTCGTGCCGGTCAGCGCGGGCAAGGCGCTGTGGGACTGGTGGGCGACTGGTCCAGTGATCGACGTCGCCGCAATCGACGCCATCGAGGCAGTGACGAAGCACGACGTAATCGCATTTCTTGACTGGGTGGCAAAGCAAGTCGGCCCCGAGGCGCGCTTCATGCACCAGGGCATGACCAGCTCAGACGTGCTCGACACAACGCTTTCGGTCCAGCTGGCGCGCGCATCCGACATACTCCTCGCCGATATCGACGCATTGCTCGCCGCGCTGAAACGCCGGGCCGAAGAGCACAAGTACACCCCCACCATCGGACGCAGCCACGGCATCCATGCCGAGCCGACCACTTTCGGCATCAAGCTGGCCGAAGCGCACGCAGAGTTCGCCCGCTGCAAAGTGCGTTTGGTGGCGGCGCGCGCCGAAATCGCGACTTGCGCGATTTCCGGCGCGGTCGGCACATTCGCCAATATCGATCCGGCGGTGGAAGACTATGTCGCGGCGAAGCTGGGGCTGGAAATCGAGCCGGTCTCCACGCAGGTCATCCCCCGCGACCGGCATGCGATGTTCTTTGCCACTCTGGGCGTGATCGCCAGCTCGATCGAGCGCCTCGCAACCGAAATCCGGCACTTGCAGCGCACCGAAGTGCTCGAGGCCGAGGAGTACTTTTCGCCCGGCCAGAAAGGTTCGTCGGCTATGCCGCACAAGCGCAATCCGGTGCTCACCGAAAACCTGACTGGCCTTGCCCGCGTGGTGCGCTCCGCGGTCACCCCGGCGCTGGAGAACGTCGCGCTGTGGCACGAGCGTGACATCTCGCATTCCTCGGTCGAACGTTACATCGGCCCCGACGCAACCATCACGCTCGATTTCGCACTCGCGCGGCTGACCGGGGTGATCGACAAGCTGCTGATCTATCCCGAGCGCATGCAAAGGAATATGGACCGCATGGGCGGGCTGATCCATTCGCAGCGCGTGCTCCTCGCCCTCACTCAGGCTGGCCTCAGCCGCGATGATAGCTACCGCCTTGTCCAGCGCAACGCGATGAAAGTGTGGGAGAGCGACGGCGCTCTGTCGTTGCTGGAGTTGCTCAAGGCCGACCCGGAAGTGAGTGCAGCGCTGAGCGCGACCGAACTCGAAGACAAGTTCAACCTCGATTATCACTTCAAG
>JANLSP010000277.1:0-3819 GCA_031362485.1 Novosphingobium sp. | reverse complement strand
GGGCCAGCTTTGCCGAGGATATCTCCCGCAGCCGCAAGGCGATCGAGGATGCCGCAGGAGTTGCCATCAGTGGCTATCGCGCGCCGAGTTTCTCGATCGATCAGCGCACCCCTTGGGCTTACATGATCCTCGCCGAACAGGGCTTTTCCTACAGCTCCAGCGTCGCGCCGATTGCGCACGATCACTATGGCTGGCGCGAGGCACCGCGCTTTGCCTTCAAGCCCTTGCCCTGGTCCGATATCATCGAGATTCCGGTAACTACAGCGCTGTTCGGCGGCAAGCGGCTGGCGGCTGGGGGAGGGGGCTTCTTCCGCGTGTTGCCCTATGCCTTCTCTCGCTGGGCAATTCGCCAGGTCAATCAGCGCGATAGGCGCCCGGCGGTGTTCTATTTTCACCCGTGGGAAATCGATCCCGATCAGCCGAGGGTGAGCAACGCACCGCTTAAATCGCGGCTGCGTCACTACACCAAACTTGATGGCATGGCGGACAAGCTGCGCCAGCTAATACTCGATTTCCAGTGGGGCCGGATGGACGTGCTGGCCGCGCGCGAGGCTTTGCTCGCCGGGCCGCTCGCGGCATGAATGCGCCCTTCATTCAGACGCGCGACTCACTGCGGCTTGCCGATTTGCGCCAGCCGGACGAGTGCGCCCGGATTGAGGCCTGGCTTGGCGCGCAAAGCGAAGCCACACCGTTTCATCGCCCGGCCTGGCTCAAGGCAGTGGCGCAAGGCACCGGCAATGATGCCTCTGCGCTGATTGTTGAACGGCGCGGGCAGATTTGCGCTTATCTGCCGCTCAATGCCATCCATTCGCCCCTGTTTGGCCGGTTGCTGGCCTCAGCCGGCTTCGCGGTTGGTGGCGGTCTGCTTGCGGCGAGCAAGGCAGACGCCAACCGCATGTTCGGCGCCGTTGAAGAACTTGCGGCACGGTTCGCGATTCCCACTATCGAACTTCGCGGCGGGGTCTTGCCGCGCGGGCGCGGTGGCTGGTCGATCCGCAGCGAGAGCCATTGCGGCTTCATTGCACCGCTCGCCGCTGGAGATGACGCACAATTGCTCACGATTCCGCGCAAGCAGCGCGCCGAAGTGCGCAAAGGTCTGGAACAGGACCTGGCCGTGACCATCGGCACCAGTGAGACCGACCGAGCGGCGCACTATGCGGTTTACGCCGAAAGCGTGCGCAACCTGGGCACCCCGGTGTTTCCGCGCGCGCTGTTCAATGCCGTGCTCGATCACTTTGGCGAGGCTGCGGACATCCTGACCGTCTCGCATCATGGCCAGCCGGTCGCCAGCGTACTGTCGCTCTATCATCAGGGCGCAGTTATGCCCTACTGGGGCGGCGGGGTCTGGGCGGCGCGTCGGCTGCGCGCCAATGACCGCATGTATTTCGAGCTGATGCTCCATGCCCGCCGCAAGGGCTGCAGCCATTTCGATTTCGGCCGCTCCAAGACCGGCAGCGGTGCTTATGACTTCAAGCGCAATTGGGGCTTCGACGCGCAGCCGCTGGACTACGGCTGCTGGACTGCAAGCGGTGTGGCCCCGCGCGATGCCGATCCGACCAGCGCGAAGCATGCCCTGCAGATCGCCATGTGGCGCAAACTGCCGCTGGCGGTCGCCAACCGGCTTGGTCCCTTGATCGCCCGGGGGCTCGGCTGATGAGCGAAATCCTGTTCCTGTCGCACCGGATCCCGTTCCCGCCCGATCGCGGCGACAAGATCCGCTCGCACCACATCGTCAAGCGGCTTGCGCGAATAGCACCAGTTCACATTGCTACCTTTGCCGACGATGACCATGACATGGGTGAGGAAGTCGAACTTGCGACAATTGCGCGCAGTTACAAGTTGGTCCGCCGTGCCAAGCCGCTGATACTGGCGGGGTTGCAGGCGTTGAGCACAGGCCACCCGGTCAGCCTGACGGCCTTCTACGATGCCCAGCTCGCAGCCTATGTCAAAGAGGTGTTGGCGACGCACCCGATCTCTACAATCTACGTCTTTTCCGGCCAGATGGGGCAGTATGTCCCGGACAGCTTTGCCGGACGGGTGGTTATCGATTTCGTCGATGTCGATTCGGCCAAGTTCGAAGCCTATGCAACCAAGCGCGGCGCAGTCGTGCGCTGGATTGATGCTCGCGAGGCGCGGTTGCTGCGCGCGGAAGAAGCCCGCCTTGCCGACCGCGCGGATGTCAGCCTGCTGATTTCCACTGAAGAGGCTGAACTGTTCTGCTCTCGGCTACCGGCGCAGGAGCGGGATGTGGCCGATGTGCGCGTGCTGCCAAATGGCATCGACAGCGCTTGGTTCGATCCTGCGCAGGTCGAAGCAGAACCCGATCTTGCCAACCATGCCTATCCCCGCCTGATCTTCACCGGCCAGATGGACTATAGGCCGAATATCGATGCGGCACTGCGCGTCGCCGAGTCTATCCTGCCGTCTATCCGGGTCAAGTTTCCCGATGCCAGCTTCCACATCGTCGGGCGCAATCCCTCAGCCGAACTGCTCGAACGGGACGGCGTCGATGGGTGCCATGTCTGGGGCAGGGTGCCTGACATGCGCACCTGGCTCAAAGGCGCGGACCTTGCCATCGTGCCGCTGACGATAGCGCGCGGAGTACAGAACAAGGTGCTCGAGGCAATGGCCATGGTCTTGCCGGTGGTGCTCACGCCCGGAGCAGCGACCGGTATCGGCGGTTTTCACGGACAGCAACTGGCTATCGCCAGCAGCGACGAAGATCTGGCAGCTGCCGCCATCAACTTGCTCAGCGATGCCCGGCGTGGCCGGATAATGGGGCTGGCCGCACGCCGCTTCGTTTGCGAGGAAATGAGCTGGCAGGCCGCACTCGCCCCGCTTCCTGAAATCATGGGCTGGACCACGCGGGCCGCGCGTCATGCCGCCTGACATGCTTATCAGCAGGCTTTCCCTGCCTGCTACGCTGGCGCCGCCGCTGACCTGGCAACGGCCGCTGGCGCAGCTTGGCCTGGTCTGGCTGGCACTGATCGCGCTGCTCCATGGCGACTGGGCTGATATGTTCGCCCAGTGGTGGGACATTTCGACCTACAACCACATTTTGCTCGTCCCGCCGATTCTCATCTGGCTGGTGCAGCAGCGCGCGCGGGGGCTTGCGCGCCTGACGCCGGTTGCCTGGTTGCCGGGCATGCTGTTGTTTGCCGGGGCCGCCGCGGTCTGGTTGCTGGGCTCTTTTGCGGGGCTTGCGATCTTGCGGCAGATCGGGGCGGTGGCGCTTCTGGTCGCGGCCGTGCCGGCGCTGTGGGGGCCGAGGGTGGCTACCGGGCTCGTTTTCCCGCTGGGTTACATGCTGTTCCTCGTGCCATTCGGCGAGGAACTCGTGCCGCCTATGCAGATGTTGACTGCGGCGATGACAGTCGGCCTCGTGCACCTCAGCAACATTCCGGCGACGATTGACGGCGTGTTTATCGATACACCTGCCGGCCTGTTCGAAGTCGCAGAGGCCTGCTCGGGCGTGAAGTTCCTGATTGCGATGCTCGCCTTCGCAGTCCTGGCGGCGCATGTCTGCTTCCGCTCATGGCGCCGCCGCATGGCGTTTCTGGCCTTCGCCATGGCCGTACCGATACTGGCCAACGGGGTGCGCGCCTGGGCGACGATTTTCGCCGCGCAATTTGTCGGGGTGGAGCGCGCCGCCGGTATCGACCATATTATTTATGGCTGGGTCTTTTTCGGACTGGTCATCGCAGCGACGCTTGCCGCATCCTGGCGTTTCTTCGACCGCCCGTCCGGCGATCCGTTGATCGATCCCGAGGCGCTGCTCGCGTCGTCGCTGCTGGCGCGGCTGGAAGTGGCCCGGATTGG
>JANLSP010000221.1:0-3211 GCA_031362485.1 Novosphingobium sp. | reverse complement strand
CCGGAAAAAACCCGCCGCGCCAGCAATCCGCAGCAGCCAAACTGGATGACCGTGGGCGACATTGGCCGGATGGACGAGGACGGTTATCTGTTCCTCACTGATCGGAAGGATTTTATGATCATTTCAGGCGGGGTGAACATCTATCCGCAAGCCATCGAGGATTGCCTGATCGTCCATCCCAAGGTGCTTGATGTCGCGGTGATCGGCGTGGCACATGCAGAGATGGGCGAGGAAGTGAAGGCGATTGTCCAGCCCAAGGATTGGGCCGATGCGGGGCAGGGATTGGAAGCTGAACTGCGTGACTGGGTGTCGACGCGCATTTCCAAGGTGACGCAACCTAGAAGCTATGAATTCGTGCCTGATCTGCCGCGTATTCCCTCAGGCAAGCTGGCGAAGCATGAGCTGAGAAAGCTGTATGGGAATCCTGTTGCTGTAATCTGACCGACGCAATCAGTTTGACATGATCATGTCAAACTGACACTTTTTGCCCATGCAGGGCAAATTCGATTCGCGCGCACCACTGGTCGGCCTCTCCGACGAGCTGATCCGCCTCAACGGGCGGCTCAAGAGCCTGTTCGCCGAGGCGCGGCGCGGCGCGGGGCTTGGCGATTCAGAAATGGGCGTGCTCAATGCGGTGGTCGAAGCAGATCGTCCACCAACGGTGCCGCAAATCGGCCGCTCGTTCGGGCAGCCCCGGCAACTGGTGCAACGTGCGGCCAATGCGCTGATCACCGCGGGACTGATCGAAACGGTGCCCAATCCGGATCACAAGCGCGCTGTTCTGCTCCTGGCAACCGATAGAGGGCTTGCACTCAAGCGCGAGATCGACGCGCGCGCCGATGCCAAGGCCGCTGAAGTGGCGCAGGGCCTCGATGCCGATGCCATTCGCGGCGCCGCCCAGGCTCTGGGCGAAATCCGGCGCAATCTTGAAGCCCAGCTGCGCAAGATCAATTGAAGAGAGGATAAAAATGGAAGCGAATCTCGACGATATGGCCCCGATCGGCCCTTTGACCGATTGGCTGAGCGCCAATGTGCCCGATCTCGGCAAGGGGCCGCTGAAGCGAGAATTACTGCACGGCGGCACCTCCAATGTTGTCCTGTCCCTCAATCGCGGCGGCAAGGACATGGTCATGCGCCGCCCGCCTGCCGTGCCGCCGCCGGGTGCCGAAAAGGGCGTACTGCGCGAGGCGCGGGTGCTGACTGCGCTCAACCAGACCGATGTGCCGCATCCGATCTGCTATGGTGCCTGCGAGGATACGGATGTCATTGGCATGCCGTTCTATGTCATGGAAAAAATTGATGGCTGGGCGCCCAATTTGCGCGGGGAGAAAATCTACAACAAGGCCCCGTTTGACAAAATGCCCTACGAATATGGCATTGCCTTCGCCATCGTCGGCGGCCTCGCGCTGCTCGCCAATGTCGATTACAAGGCGGTGGGGCTCGAAGGCTTCGGCAAGCCCGACAATTTCATGGAGCGCCAGGTCGATCGCTGGTCGAGCCAGCTCAAGAGCTATCCTGAAAAGTACCCGGGCTACAAAGCGCGCAACTTTGAGGGCTACGATGAGGTCGAAGAGTGGCTGCGCAAGAATGTGCGCAAGACCGAAAATCCCGGCATCATGCATGGCGATGTCGGCACGCCCAACATGATGTTCAAGCACGAACCACCGGCGCGCCTTGCGGCGATGATCGACTGGGAGCTGGCGACCATCGGTGATCCGATGCTGGACATTGCCGGCTTCACCGGCGGCATGCGCGACGAGCGGTGGCCCGACCTCGCTGCGGATACTCCGCTGACCGATCGAAACCATTCGCCCACCAAGCAGGAGCTGGTGCGCTACTATGCCGCCGGGACTGGTCGCAACGTCGAGGATCTCGACTTCTATTCGATCCTGGTCGGTTTCAAATATGGTTGCATCCTCGAATACAAGGTTGCCCAGGCGGCAGCGGGGCAATTGCCCAAGGAAACCGGCGAATTTTTTGCTCGCATGGTTGAGGAAGGCTTCAAGCGCAATGCCGAATTCATCAGGAGGATTTAATGATCAATTTCAGCGTAGAACCTGAATTTCAGGCCAAGCTCGACTGGATGGAAAAATTCGTCCGCGAGGAATGCGAGACGATGGACCTGTTATGGCCGGAAATGGGGGCCAATTTCGATACCAGCATTGCTGACGCGCGTCGCCATCTCAAGCCGCTACAGAGTCAGGTCAAGGCGCAGGGCCTGTGGGCCTGCCATTTGGGTCCGCATTTGGGCGGGCCAGGCTATGGCCAAGTCAAACTCGCACTGATGAACGAGATCCTTGGGCGCTCCAACTGGGCGCCGACCATCTTCGGCACGGCTGCGCCAGACACCGGCAATGCCGAAATCCTGGCGATGTTCGGCACTGACGAACAGAAGGCGAAATATCTCCAGCCGCTGATGGATGGCGACATCGTCTCCTGCTTCTCGATGACCGAGCCGCAAGGCGGGGCTGACCCCGGCGAATTCATCTGCAAAGCGACGCAAGAGGGCAATGAATGGGTGATCGAGGGGGAGAAATGGTTCTCCTCCAATGCCAAGCTCGCCGCATTTCTGCTGGTCATGGTCGTCACCGATCCGGACAAGCCGTTGACCGAGCGGATGAGCATGTTCATCGTGCCGACCGAGACGCCGGGTATCAATATCCTGCGCAATGTCGCGATCGCCGGAGATGTTGATCCGGACAACGGCCATCATGCCCACATCCGCTATGAAAAGGTCCGCGTGCCGCTAGATCATATGCTCGGCGAGCGTGGCGGCGGCTTCAAGGTGGCGCAGGCGCGGCTTGGCGGCGGACGTATCCATCATGCGATGCGCACTGTCGGGCGTTGCCAACGGGCGTTCGACATGATGCTCGAACGCGCAGTTTCGCGCCGCACGCGCGGACGCATGCTCGGCGACCTGCAGATGGTGCAGAGCAAACTGGCCGATTCGATCATCCAACTCGAACAGTTTCGCCTGTTGACGCTCAAAACCGCCTGGATCATCGATGAGGTTGAGGCGGGCCGGCTGCCGCATGGCGCGGCGCGCAACCACATTGGCATGTGCAAGATTGCCATGCCGCAGCTCTACAAGGACGTGGTGGGCAGAGCGCTGGAGATTCACGGATCACTCGGCATCAGCCTCGATATGCCACTGGCCAATTCCTACGCGGGGCACTGGTCGCTGGCTTTCGCCGATGGCCCGACAGATGCG
>JANLSP010000184.1:0-9835 GCA_031362485.1 Novosphingobium sp. | reverse complement strand
AACCGTGAACTGCGTCGCCGCGACTGCGGGCGAACACATGCGCATGGCTATCGGAATCATGGCGATGTTGACAAAGGTGCCCATGCAGTCCGCCCCGAAAAAATAGGACAGCAGCACTGCGTCGTTGGTCCAGAACTGCTGAGCAAGGCCCATACCCGCGAAGCAACCCACCAGTGCGATCATCAGGATGATCAGCGAACGCTGCGCGCCAATCGCATCGATCGCCCAGCCGCCGATCGTCAGGCCCAGCAAGCCAGCCACCAGCTGCACCGTCGACATGACACTGGTGTAGTCGCTCAGTGACCACCCCGCCGTTTTGGTGACCAGAATAGGATGGAAGGCCTCGTGCGCGCCGCTCGGCAGAGCGCGCAGCAGCAACAGCGGCAGGAGCACCAGGCTGAGCGGTGCAGCCACGGCGCGCATGCCATTTTTCAGCAGCGGCAGCCAGGCAGCGCTATGGATCGCCAGATTGGCCGGGTGGCTGTTCCCCGCGCTCCACGGCAGGCGGCGCTCGCCCTCGCGTTCACGGATCAGCATCCCGTAGAACATCACTGCGAGAGGCACCAGCGAGGCAACGGCCATGCAGGCGGAAAATCCGTATGTTTCCAGCATTGCGCCGCCCAGCGCGGTTGCTCCCGATATGCCCAGCAATTGCGAACCAAACATGATCCCACCGGCCTTTGCGCGCTCGCTTTCGGCCATGATGTCCACTGCCAGGCTGTCTATCCCGACATCCTGGAAAGTGACGGCAGCATTTGCAGCGAAACCGATGGCGGAGAGCATGAAGACATCGGTGTGCGGCGGAGAAATCTGTGCGCCGGCCAGCAGCACCAGCACGATCATGGCTTGCGCGCCGATGATCCAGATGCGCCGCCTGCCCATCGGCAAGAAAGTATAGCGATCGATCAGAAAGCCGTTGACCAGCTTAAGCGTCCACGGCAGCGCTGCCGCGCCGACCACCGCCGCCACTTCGCTCGTCCCGGCGCCATTGGCCGCCATCCAAGAAGGGACGGCATAAAAGAACAGGCCGACGGGGAAACCTTGGGTGAAATAGAATAAGAGCAGCGTCAGCATTCGCACGGCAGGGCTACGGGTGAGAATGAGGTGGTCAGCTATGGCCATTGTTGCAGTGCTCGTTTGTGCAATCGGATCGGTGACTATGGCGCAGTTCCCGGCGATGTCGAGGCAGTACGCGCAACGCACGAAGAGCACCGGGCGCTTGCGTTCCGAGCCAAGCTGTCCGATCAACGCTGCGTGACTTGGACCGGCATTGCAGCCCCTGTTGCGCTCGGCGGCATCGCCCTGGCGCTAGCCCTAGGCCTGCTGGTCGGCGTTCAGCGCGGCTGGGCGCAGCGGCAGGGCAAGGCCGGCTCACGCTTCGCCGGCATTCGCACTTATGGCCTGCTTGGTCTTGCCGGCGGTGTGGCGCGTTCGCTGGCGGAGACAGCACCGGTGCTGTCGGCGATCCTGCTCGCCGCCACCGCGGCGCTGGTTCTGATCGGCTATTATCGCGCATCGGACCGGCAGGATGGGCTGAGTGGAACAGCCAGCGTGACAGCATTGCTGACGCTGGCCTGCGGCTATCTTGCGGCGGGCGATCAGCCTCTTGTCGCCACGGCGATTGCGGTTGCCATGGTGTTGCTGCTCGCGTTGCGCAGCCAGCTGCACCGGCTGGTCGGCCGGTTGAGTGAAGCCGAAGTCCTGGCAATCGGCCGCTTCGCGCTGATTGCGGTGGTCATCCTGCCGCTCCTGCCGGATCAGCCATTCGGGCCATATGACGCATGGAACCCGCGCCAGCTGTGGCTGGTCGTCGTGCTGGTCTCGGGTTTTTCGCTTGCAGGCTATGTCGCCACTCGGTTGATCGGTGCTTCACGTGGCACGCTGGCTGCGGCGGCAGCTGGATCGATGGTTTCATCGACAGCGGTCACGGCGGGGCTCGCCATCCGGCTCAATAGCCCGGAAGATGACCATGCCCTGGCCACTTGCGGGATCGCCCTGGCATCAGCCGTAATGTTCGCGCGGGTCACTTTGCTGGTGGCACTGCTGGCGCCTTTCGCGCTGCAGGGCTTTGCTGTGCTCGCTGCGCCGGGATTTCTTGTCAGCCTTGCCGCAGCGGGATTGTTCCTGCGCAGATCCCGGCCAGCAGTCAGCGGAGCAGGTCAAATGCCGAAGCTGCGCAACCCCTTCACGTTGACCCCGGCCTTGCTGCTGATGGCGTTGGTGATGGCGATGACGCTTGCGGCGAATTGGGTCCTCGAGCGCGCGGGAAATGCCGGTCTCGCGCTGGTGCTGGCGCTGTCGGGCACTGTCGATGTGGACAGCGCGATCATCACCATGGGCAATCTGCCAGCCGGTACCATCGCGCCGGATATGGCCGCCATGGTGCTGTTGCCGCCGATCGTGCTCAACACGCTGTTCAAGGCCGCTGCGACCCTAAGCATCGCCGGCTGGCGCAGCGCCCGCGCTGCTGCACTGACTCTTGCTGCAAGCGCCGCCGCCTGCCTTATTGCCTTGCCGTTGGTGTGGTGAGAACTCCAGTTTAATGCCCGGCTTGCGGTCCGCGCTTGAGGCCGCTTTGTTCCAGCTGCGCATCGATCTGCGCCAACAGCCGGTTCAGCCCGGCCTGATCGCTGCTTTCCGCGCGTGCGACCAGCACGTCCTGCGTGTTTGATGCGCGCAGCAGCCACCAGCCGTCTTCGGTTGAAACCCGGACACCGTCGGTGTCATTGACATCGGCGCCCGCCGCAGCCAGCCGTTCGGCGACTTCCACCACCACCGCGAACTTGCGGCTCTCGTCGACCTGGAAGCGCATTTCGGGAGTGTTGACCAGGGCGGGCATTTCTCCGCGCAACTGGGTGACTGATTTGCCCAGCCGGACCGAGGCGGCAATCAGGCGGATCGCGGCATAGAGCGCGTCGTCAAAACCGTAATATTCGTGCGCAAAGAACACGTGGCCGCTCATTTCGCCGGCCAGCGGTGCGCCTGTCTCCTTCATTTTGGACTTGATCAGGCTGTGCCCGGTTTTCCACATCATCGGCTTGCCGCCAAGGTCAGCGACCCGCTCAAACAGCGCGCGGCTGGCCTTCACATCGGCGATAATCGTAGCGCCGGGCACCATGTTCAGCAGATCTTCAGCATAGATCATCAACAATTGATCGCCCCAGATCACCCGGCCTTGGCCATCGACAGCGCCAATACGGTCGCCGTCGCCGTCGAAAGCCACACCAAAATCGAGCTTTTTGGCCGCGACCAGCGCTTTTAGGTCGGCCAGATTCTTTTCCTCGGTCGGGTCGGGATGATGGTTCGGAAAGTTCCCGTCGACTTCGGTGAAGAGGCAATGATGCTCGCCAGGAAGCCTAGCAGTCAGCAATTCGAGCGCGGGCCCCGCCGCACCGTTGCCCGCGTCCCAGCCTATCTTGAGGTCGGCCAGCGCCGCGCCGTCGATCGCGGCAAGGCCGTCAAGCAGCCGCTCGATATAAGCCCCGAGGACCTCACGGCGCTCGGACTTGCCCTCGCCATCGTGCCAGTCGCCCCGCTCGGCCATCCGGCCCAGTTCAAGTATGTCCGCGCCAAAGAACGGTCGTCCCTGAAATACAAGCTTGAAGCCATTGTAGTTGGCGGGGTTATGGCTGCCAGTTATCTGTATGCCGCCGTCTATATCCTGGGCTGAGGCCTCGGCGTAATAGAGCATCGGGGTTGGACCCATGCCAACGCAAACCGCATCCGCGCCGCTGGCATTCAGCCCTTCCACCAGCGCGGCCTCCAGCATGGTCGAACTGACACGTCCGTCATAGCCGACGGCAACCCGAGGCTTGCGCCCACCGCCAATGGCGCGGCGCATCAGCGTGGCAAAGCCGCGGCCAATGGCGCGGGCATCGTCCGCCCCCAATGTTTCACCGATAATACCGCGGATGTCGTATTCGCGCAGGCTGGTGGGGTGGAATTTGTGGGTCATTTGCGATCCTGCAGGGCCGCCAACAAAAGGTCGCGGGCGGCATTGGCTTCGTGGACTTGTTCGTTGGTTCCGCCCCGGTCCGGGTGGACCAATGTGATGAGCTTGCGGTGGGCGTCGACGATTTCAGCGTGACTGGCATTCTGCGCAACGCCGAGCAACGCTCGTGCTTTGGCGGCCTGCGGGGCGCTCTTGCGGCCAAGCAGTTGCCATGGCCAGCGCCCGGTAACGAGACGGCAGGCAGCGATCGCCAGCACCAGCAACCACAGGAATTTCATGGCTGAGCCGCTCCCGCTCCCGCCAGCGCCAGCTCCGCCTGTGGCGCACTGATTCTCGGCAGATTGAGCCCGGCAAGCAGCGCGCGCAGTTCCTGACGCGCGACGAGGTGGCTCGTACCCAGCTCGCCCAGGTGGCCCTTGTCGAGCAATGTCAGCCCCGAGGGGAACAGCTCGCGATAGATCACGCGTTCGGACAGGCCATTGGAGACGCGGAAGCCGACGCGCTTGGACAGCTCGGTCAGTGCGCCTTCAAGCCGCTTCATGTTGCGCGCCTCGACATGCTGGGTGCGGTTGCGCACCACAACCCAGTCCATCTCGCGCTTCTGATCGCGGATGGTCGCCATGGCCCGCTTCTTGCGCGCTTCCCAAATCAGCTCGGCGTAGAATGACAAACGCCGGATCTTGAAAGTTTCGGCATCGACCTGGCCGATGAGATCGAAATCGACGAAACTGTCGTTGAGCGGGGTTACCAATGTGTCGGCACCGGTGGCGACATGGCGCGCGAATGGATCGTCACGGCCGGGAGTGTCGAAGATCACGAAGTCGGCGCTCGCTGCCAATTCAGCCGTCAGCGCATCGAGCGCCTCAACCGAATCCCCTTCGAACACCGCAAAGCGCGGGCAAGGCAAGGCGATTCCGCGCCGCTTAGCGGTATCGGCGCGATTCTCCAGATAGCGATGCAGCGTGCGCTGGCGCGGATCGAGATCTATCGCGGCCACCCGCGCGCCCTGATAGGCGAGCGCGACAGCAATGTGCACGGCCGTGGTCGATTTTCCGGTGCCGCCCTTTTCGTTGGCGAAAACAATACGATGCGCAGGCACTTGGTGGGATTCGCTTTCTCAAGAGGGTTGGTCTGGCGGGACTCAGGCGCTAGGCATCACAGCCGCTCCGGTCAACCGGCCATACGCGAAGGGAGCACTGCCATGCAAATCGCCGAGAGGCTTGATCCACTGCGCGATTGCGTCGCTGAATTGCGCACGGAGGGCCCGCTGGCTCTGGTGCCGACCATGGGCGCTCTGCACGAAGGGCACATGTCGCTGGTGCGCGAAGCGAAACGGCGCGCCGCACATGTTGCCGTGTCGATTTTCGTCAACCCCCGTCAGTTTGGCGCAGGCGAGGATCTTCGTGCATATCCCCGCCCGCGGGAACGCGATCTGGCCATGCTGGAGGCCGAGCGCGTGTCGCTGGTCTGGGCGCCCGAATTGCCGGTGATGTATCCGCCAGGCTATGCCACCAACGTCTCGGTTTCCGGAGTGAGCGAGCTCTTGTGCGGCGAAGCGCGGCCGGGGCATTTCGATGGCGTGGCAACAGTTGTGTGCAAGCTGTTCAATCAGGTCCGCCCCGACATGGCATTGTTCGGGGAGAAAGACTGGCAGCAGCTCGCGGTGATTCGCCGCATGGCGCGCGATCTCGATCTGGTGCGCCCTTCTGCCGATGCAATCGTCGGTGTGCCGACCGTGCGCGAGGCAGATGGTTTGGCGATGTCGTCGCGCAATGCCTATCTGAGCGCGGACGAGCGCGCCCGCGCCGTGGCATTGCCTGCGTCCATGCACGCGGCAATTGCGGCGATTGGCGCTGGCGACGGGGTAGCGCCGGCTCTGGCTGAGATGGCGCGGTCACTGCTGGCTGCCGGCTTCGCCTCGGTCGACTATGCCGAACTGTGCGACGCCGAAAGCCTCGCCCCGCTGACAACACGCGGCACAGGACCCGCCCGCCTGCTCGTCGCGGCGCGCATCGGCAAGGCGCGCCTGATTGATAACATGGCTGCCTGACCGGCGCTTTTTCCGGAATGTCGTATTTCGCCAATTGCTTTGTGCGCTGCGGAGTCTAGAATCTGCAGGTAAATTGCTGGCAGGCGCTGGCACTGGCAAGTCATGGAGAATTCGATGCGCAGGATCCTTATTGCCCTCGCTGCCGGTGCGGCCGTGCTCGCCGGCGCACCCGTGCTTGCCGCCGATCGCGGCTCCTCAGGCCGTCAGGCGCAGCAGCGCGCTATATCCGAAATCCCGGTGTGCAACCGCAATCTGGGTACGCTGGCGATCGTCGAGCCGGACAACCAGTGGTGGCGCGAATACAATCTCGGCAGCCCGGAGGCGATCCTCAAGATCATTGTCCAGCGTTCAGGCTGCTTCACCATGGTCAATCGCGGCCGCGCGATGCAGAGCCGTGCGATGGAACGCGCCATGGCCGATAATGGCGAGCTGCAGGACGGATCGAACGTCGGCCACGCGCAGGTGCGCACCGCCGACTATTTCCTTGAACCCGATATCGTCAGCGCCAATCGCAATTCGGGCGGCGGCGGGGCCGGCGCGGTGCTCGGCGGCATCGGCGGCATGTTTGGCCGCGGCATTGGCGCGATTGCCGGCGGGATCAACGTCAAGAAGGGCGAGGCGAACGTCACCCTGTCGATGGTCAATGCGCGCACCACCGAGGAAATGGGCATAACCGAAGGCTATTCCCGCAAGAGCGATGTCAGCTTTGGCGCAGGCGGCGGCGGCTTCTTCGGCGGCACCTTCGGCGGCGCGGCCGGTGGCGGCTATCAGGATACCGCGATCGGGCAGATTATCGTGCTCGCCTATATCGACGCCTACAGGAAGATGGTTGGCCAGCTTGGCGGCCTGCCCGACAACGCCGCCGCAGCCGCACCGACAGCACGGTAATTCGCCGCGCGCCTGTCTGGCGCTGCGCGGACACCACATCCATGGCATGGCGGCGATTCCATGCCTGCGTAACACTGGGAACAAGGCGGGCATCGACCCACCGCGCCCTCGTTCGCAGGAGAAATGCCATGACTACCCGTCCCACCCCTACCCCTGTCCAGATGCTGTGCATCGCCATTGGCGTTATCGCCGGAATGATTCTCGGCTTCAGAGTGCTCGACGGCGGCGCAATCGGTGGCGGTGTAATGGCGCTTTGTGTTTTCATCGGTGCCATCCCCTACAAGAAGGCGATGGACGCGGCGAAATAACGCCCGGCTCCCCCTGCCACGATATCAATCCGGCTTGATCGCAGCCAGCGCCGGTGCCAGTATGGTCGGCTTGCAACGAGGCAGGCCCAGTGAGTTCCATAATCATGTTCAAGCGCCGCAAGGCACCGGCCCTGCTCGCGCTGGTGGCGATGCTGGGGGGCTGCGGCGATGGCGGCGGCGGAAGCGGTGCAGTTGCCGTCGCGCCGACGCCTACCCCAACGCCGACCGCAACTCCCACGCCGACACCCACGCCGACAGTCGCCGGCTGCTCGGTGCGCGAGCGGCAGGATTGGGCGGCGGCGCGGATCACTGAATGGTATCTGTTCCCCTCGCTGCTCAGCACCACTGCAAACCCCGCGAACCATGCCGATGTGAATGGCTATATCGACGCGCTGGTCGCCCCGGCGCGGGCCCAGTCGCGCGACCGGTTCTTCACCTATGTCACTTCAATCGCCCAGGAAAATGCCTTCTTTGACAGTGGCGCGAGCGCCGGCTTCGGCATTCGCCTGAGCTACGATTCGGCCGCCCGGCGCCTGTTCATCACCGAGGCATTCGAAGGCGCGCCGGCGCTGGCCGCCGGGCTGGATCGCGGCGCGGAAATCATCGCCATCGGTACGTCTGCGGGAACCATGCAGACCGTCACCGCGCTGTTTGCCGCCGGCGGCTCGCAGGCGGTGTCCGATGCGCTCGGGCCTTCGACCGCTGGCACCACCCGCGTGCTGCGCTTTGTCGCGGGCGGCACGACCAGCGAAGTCACCGTGACCAAGTCGGTCTACAATCTCACGCCGGTCTCCTCGCGCTATGGCGCCAAGGTGCTGCTCGACGGCCCCAAGAAAGTCGGCTACCTCAACTTGCGCACTTTCATCGATACGGCCGACCCGGCGCTGCGCAGCGCCTTTGCCAGTTTCAAGGCGCAAGGCGTCACCGAACTGATCATCGACTTGCGCTACAACGGCGGCGGCCTCGTTTCGATTGCCGAATTGCTGGGCGATCTGATGGGCGGCGGGCGCGGCGGGCAGGTGTTCAATTTCACTACGTTCCGCCCCGAAAAAGCCGCGCAGAACGACCGGCAGAAAACCTTCTTCAACCAGACCGAGACCATCGCGCCCACGAAAATCGCCTATATCGGCACCAGCGCCACCGCCTCGGCGAGCGAGCTGGTGATGAATTCGATGCGGCCCTATCTCGGCGCCAGCCAGGCGCTGGTCGGCTCCAACACCTTCGGCAAGCCGGTCGGCCAGATCGCGATTGACCGCAGCCAGTGCGACGACCGCCTGCGCGTGGTCGCCTTCAAGAGCGAGAACGCCAGCCGCCAGGGCGATTATTACACCGGCCTTGCCCCGGTGATGGAACGCACCTGCCAGGCCGCCGACGACTTCGCCAAGCCGCTGGGCGATGCCACCGAGGCATCGACCAAGGCCGCGCTCGATTTCCTCGGCGGCCGCTCGTGCACCGCGATCACCGCGCTGACCGCCAGCAACGAGCGCGTCGCCGTGCCCCGCGAGGCATTCCAGCTGCTGATGCCTGATGCGCCGACGCCGGCGCAGCGGGAGACGCCCGGACTGTTCTGAGGGCAGGGCCTCAGCGCGAGGCTGTGCGCTGCCTGAACCAGTCCGCCAGTTCGTCCTGTGAGAGGGAGCCGGCAGCCAGCGCCTCTACCGTCTTGATCGCCGTCATCTCGTCAGATGTAAACTGCGCGCCGTTCAGGCGCAGGAACAGGCGCGCCACAACCCAGCCGGTGCGTTTGTTGCCATCGACAAACGGGTGGTTACGGACAATTCCGAAGGCAAGGTCAGCCGCCAGGCTGGCGAGGTCGTCTTGGCCATATTCCCAGCTGTTTCGCGCCCGCGCCAAAGCGGAATCGAGCGCACCGGCATCGCGCAGGCCGAGCCCGCCACCGTGTTCGGCCAGCTGCCGGTCATGGATCGCGAGTGCAACATTTGCCTTGATCCAGATCGGCTCAAAGCGGACTGTCACTTCGCAAGCGCGCGCAGGATATTGCGATCCTCCCGCATGATCGACTCTGCCATGTCCATCTGCGCGGCAAAATCCGGATCGGCCACACTGATGCGGATGCCATCGGGTGCCTCTGTAACGAACAGCGAATCCCCGATGCCAGCACGCAACCGCGCCAGCAGCTCCCTGGGCAGGATGACCCCGGCGGAATTGCCGATCTTGGTGATCTTGAGCGTGGTGTTCATACGGGCGTTATAACAAGTTGCTCTGGGCAGGGCAAGGGGCCGGGGCTGTTGTGAGGGCAGGGTGACACAGGTGACACCGTGTCACCCAGGTGTCCGCAGCATTTAATCTCGTTGTATCAGCAGCTTGATGCGCAAAAGGTGACACTTTGCGCGCTTTCGGAAAAAAATCCGCGCGGCCGCAATCCCGCAGGCTCCGGCGCGGCGCGGCGTCGGCGCTGTTGTGGCACTCGCGCAGCGGCGCAATCGGGGACTGGTGCGACATTGCGCGGGTTAAGGCACAGGTGGGGGTGTGTAGGAAAGCGGTCTTGCGTGGGAGGGGGGAGAGAAGATGCGAGGGCCACCCTTCGGCAGGCTCAGGGCCCACGACCCCCTCGCGCTACCGGACTCCGGACCCGGGGCAATCTGATCACATTTCCTTGCGCGGAAACCAGGGCAC
>JANLSP010000143.1:0-4142 GCA_031362485.1 Novosphingobium sp. | reverse complement strand
GTGCCGAAACCACCGCCGAGGCAGCCTCGATGATTTCGGCGACCTCGATGGCCTTGTCACCGCTCGGGGTCGGCGCAGCGGCAAGGCCGCTGCCCAGTTCATCAATCTGTAGCCGGCGCGCCCGGTTGGCCAGTCGCGGCGCCACTGCAGGGAGCACTTCCGGCACAGCGGGCGGCAGAAACTGTCGCAGGTCAAATGTCTCGACCGCCCGTTCGATGGACGAATTGCCGTCTCCGCGACTGGCGGTCACTTCAGGCCTCAGCGGGATTTTTCTGTGTTCGGTCATCGCTTTGTCCTCACGCCACCATGCCGACCTGGATCATCTCGACGACCAGCAGCAGGACGAAAATCCCGCCGAGCGCGCCTGCGCCCGCTACAAACTGGCGCTGGCGCCGCCGCCGCAATTCGCGGCTGGCCTCGTTGAGCACCTCGGTGATCGTGCCCAAAACCGGCAGGCCGATGGCCTGTTCAAGCCGACTGCTCGTCGAAAATGTCGAGCGCAGATGACCCACCGCAAAAGCAGCACCGGCACCTGCGCCAAGCCCGACAATCAACACGCCAAACAGCAACAACGGACGATTCGGCGCGACCGGCGCGCGCGGTGTCGTCGGCGGATCGACCACCTGGAACTTGACTGAGCTGCGTTCGGTTTCGACCTGGCCGCGCAGGCGAAGCTGTTCGCGGTCCTGCAGCAACTTGTCATACTGCGTCTTGAGCACGTCATAGTCGCGGTTGATGCGCTGAGCTTCGGCGGCGAGTTGAGGATTGCCGAGCTGATTGGACATCAGCCCCGCAATTTCCGCCTGCAGCGATGCGCGGCGCACGGTCAGCGACTGGACGTTCGCCTGCCGTTCGGCCTTGATCGATTCGAGCGAGGAAAATGCCGGATTGGGCGTCCCACCGCCGGAATTGGGGCCTTCGGACTGGACCTGAACCCGCAGCGAAGCCACCTGGTTCTTCATCGATATGACATCGGGATGATTGTCCGTCAGGCCGCGTGCGCGCATACCGGATAGCTCGGCGATGGCCTGGGCCAATGCGCCGCGCGTGCCGCCAGCGGAACCTGTTGCGGCGATGGTTTGCGGGGTTCCGGCCAACTGGCCGTTGATTGCTGCCAGCGCTGCCTGCGCTGCAGCCATATCGCCTTCGATACCGCGCAATTCCGAGCGCGAGGCTTCAAGCCGCTGCAGTGCTCCGGCCCCGCCCTGGACCATTTCAGGATGCTGCGCCTCGAAAGCGGAGCGGCGCGCCTCGGCAGCCTCCAGCTCTTTCTGGCGGTCGGCAAGCTGCTGGTTCATGAACTGCAGCGTCTCGGTCATCTCGCCGCGGCCGCCGGCCATGTTTTCCTCACGGAAGATGTCGATCATCTTTTGCGCAACATCCTGCGCCAGCTTGGCATTCTGCGCCTCGGAGAGCGATCCTTCGCTCGCCTTTGCGGTAATCTCGAACAGGTTGTCCTGCTGGCTGACCACCTTGATCTTCTTGACCAGCCCCAGCACTGCCGATTCCATGTCCTTGGGCGTCTTCACCTCATCGCCCAGCCGGGTTGACCGCACGACCTTTTCAAGGTTTACCGCGCTGGTCAGAGTCTGCTGAACCCGGTCGATGTTGCGCCGCCGGTCCTGCAGGCCAATGCCGATCTGTTCGGCCAGGGCGTCGTCGAGCTGGACGAAAATCCGCGCGCGCGATTCATAGGTATTGGGCACCATGGCCACGACCAGCCAGCCGATCAGGCAGACTGCCCAGGCAACGGCAAGCGCCAGCCAGCGCCGGTTCCAGACGCTGTGGATCGCTGAACGCAGCTCGTCGTAGATCGAATTCATTGTTTCGTGTGCCCCGTCATCACGCTCAGAACATGCTCTCGGGGATGATGATCACATCGCCCGGCTGGAGCATGACGTTGGCCTTGCTGTCGCCCTTGCGGAGCAAATCGCCCAGCCGCAGCGAAAACTCGCGCTGTGCGCCGCGTTCCTTGTCGAAGCGGATCAGCCGGGCACGGTTTCCTGCGGCAAATTCGCTAAGCCCGCCCACCGCGATCATCGCGTCGAGCAAGGTCATGTTGGCGCGATATGGCAGCGAAGCCGGCTTGCCGGTTGCGCCGACCACGCGGACCTGCTGGCTGAAAGTTCCGGCGAACTTGTTGACGATGACCGAAACCAGCGGGTCCTGGATGAACTGGGAAAGCTGGAGCTTGATGTCCTCCGAAAGCATCGAAGGGGTCTTGCCGACGGCCGGCATGTCGGTGATCAGCGGCGTTGTGATCCGCCCATCCGGGCGAACCTGAACGCTCGCGCCGAGTTCGGGATTGCGCCAGACAAAAATGGTCAGCTCATCGAGCGGCCCGATGACATATTCCTCGCCCGGTCCTTCCTGCATCGAGACGAACGAGGCCGGCGGCAACTGCGGACCCGAACTTGACCCGGCGCAGCCGGCAAGCGCCAGACTGGCCATGGCAGTGCCGGCAAGCAGGCGGGAAAAGCGATTGAGCAACATCGGGCGTCATCCTTCTGACACCGGCCCGGCGAAGCTGCGGCAAGGGCCACGGCATGCAGGTCCGGCTATTCCCGCCTGATATCGGCAAAAAGGGTGAACATTGCGTTAGCCTTGACGGGCAATCGCGGAATTACGCGGATTTTCTGAGCCTTGTCCCGATTGGGGACGCCCGGGAAGGTTCGCGTTAAACCAGAATTTCGCGGGCCGGTCCCTGCCCGAGGAATGCCGCCGGACTGGCGCTGGCGCCATAGGCACCGGCGCAAAAAACGGCGACCAGATCGCCAACCTCGCCGCGGGGAAAGTTCGCTTTGTCAGCCAGGCGATCGAGCGGAGTGCACAGGCAGCCGACGATTGACGCCTCTTCTTCGGGCTCAGCCGCAATGCGGCTGGCAATCGCCACAGGATAGTTGCGGCGCACGACCGTGCCGAAGTTGCCTGATGCTGCCAACTGATGATGCAAGCCGCCATCGCAAATGAGGAAGACCTCGCCGTGGCTCACCTTGCGATCGACGATCCGCGTCAGGTAGACTCCCGCTTCGCCGACCAGATAACGCCCGAGCTCTATGCAGAACGCCGTTCCGGCAAGCACGGCGGGCAGGTTGGCCATGGCATTGCCCAATCGCTCGCCGACGAGGGCCACATCGAGTGGCGCGTCGCCCGGAAAATAGGGAATGCCGAAGCCGCCGCCGAGGTTACAATGCGGCAGCGCCGCGCCGCTTGCCTCGGCCAGTCGTGCCGCAAGTTCGAGCGTCTGCGCCTGGGTCCCGGCGATGGCTTGTGCATCGAGCGCCTGACTGCCGGCAAAAATATGGAAACCGCGCCATTCGGCTCCGGACGCTATAATCCGCCGCGCCAGCTGCGGCACACGCTCGGCATCGATGCCAAATTGCTTGGCACCGCCGCCCATCTTCATGCCCGAGCCCTTGAGATCGAAATCGGGGTTTACCCGGATGGCGAGGCGCGGAACTTTGCCAAGCCGCTCGGCAATCGCGAGCGCGCGGGTCGCCTCGTTTTCCGATTCGAGATTGATTGTCACACCGCAGGCAATCGCCGCCTCCAGCTCCGCATCGCGCTTGCCTGGGCCAGCAAAGCTGACGCGCGCCGGATGAATTCCCGCCGCGCGGATTATGTCCAGCTCTCCGCCCGAGGCGATGTCGAAGCCGTCGACCAGTTCGGACATTGCCTGAAGAACCGGCGGATAAGGATTCGCCTTGATCGCATAATGCAGCGCCACACGAGCAGGCATGGCGTGGCGCAGTTCGGCAATTCGCTTCTGGATCAGCGCCGCCGAATAGACAAATAGCGGCGTTCCGCCAGCCCGATCGATGAGTGCGCTCGCCTTGATGCCATCAATGGCCAGTTCGCCATCAAGCGCACCATAGCCAGCAGGTATTGGCCCGAGCGGCTTCATGCCGCCAGCTCCTGCTGCAATCCGGTGCGGTCGATCTTGCCATTTGGCCCGATCGGCATGGCATCGCGCCAGTGGATACGCTTGGGTTGCATAAAATTGGGTAGTTCCTGCATTAGTTTATGCCGAAATTCTTCTGCTTTACCTGAACTACCCGGAAACGCCCGGACAACCAGATGCAATGCCTGCCCCAGCCGCTCGTCGGCAATACCCAGTGCGACTGCCTCTGCCACCAGACCGG
>JANLSP010000311.1:0-2356 GCA_031362485.1 Novosphingobium sp. | reverse complement strand
CCGACTTCGGCGGAGGCGCGCGGTGCAATTCTCGCCAATCCCGGCTTTGGCAGCCATTTCTCCGATCATATGGTCTCCATCGAATGGGATGAGGGCGTTGACGGTATTGGGGGTTGGCATGATGCGACGATCGGCCCGCGCGTGCCCATCGCGCTCGATCCCGCCGCCGCCGTGTTGCATTATGCGCAGGAGATATTCGAGGGGCTGAAGGCCTATCGCCAGCAGGACGGCGGCATTGCCCTGTTTCGCCCGGAGGCCAATGCGGCGCGGTTCAACCGCAGCGCAGAGCGGCTCGCCATGCCTGCACTGCCGGAAGAACTGTTCATCGAAAGCGTGCGCCAGCTGGTCGCTGCCGACCGCGACTGGTTTCCGACCGTCGAAGGCGGCTCGCTCTATCTGCGCCCGTTCATGATCGCCACCGAGGCCTTCCTCGGGGTGCGCCCGGCCAAGCAATACAAGTTCCTTGTCATCGCCAGCCCGGCGGGCAACTATTTCAAGTCCGGCGCGCCGGCGGTGTCGATCTGGGTCTCCGACTATACCCGCGCCGCGCCCGGGGGCACGGGGGCTGCCAAATGCGGCGGCAACTATGCCGCGAGCCTCGTGCCGCAAGCCGAAGCGCTGGAGCGCGGGCACGATCAGGTCGTCTTCCTCGATGCCGCCGAGCGCAAGTGGATCGAAGAGCTGGGCGGCATGAACCTCTATTTCGTGTTTGCCGACGGCAGCCTGATCACCCCGCCGCTGACCGGCACGATCCTGCCGGGCATCACCCGCGATTCGATCATGCAGCTGGCGCGCGAGGAAGGCCTGACCGTGCGCGAGGAACGCTACAGCCTCGATCAATGGCGCGAGGATGCGGCCTCGGGCAAGCTGGTCGAGACTTTCGCCTGCGGCACCGCGGCGGTTGTGACGCCGGTCGGGCGGGTCGCGGGGCGCGACGGGGAATTTACGGTGGGCTCAGGGGGACCGGGGCAGCTGACCGGAAAGCTGAAGGCGCGGCTGGTTGCGATCCAGCGCGGCGAGGTTGAGGATAAGCAAGGCTGGGTGATGCGGCTGGACTAAGACTTGCGCGCTAACACGGCGCCTCCGGCTCCCAGATTTCTTACCCTTCCAGCTTGGTTCGCCGCTCACTGTTTCGAACACGGTGTTCGCCGGAGGGAAGACCACCCCGGTGTCTTCCACCGTACACGGCCCGCCAAGCCCGGGGCAGCCTTCGGGAAATCGTGAAAATTGCAGCTTTCAGGCCGCATTGATGGGAACAAATACCTCCGAAATCCGTTTGGCATTTTTACGCAAGTGTCTCTGGATTTTTGTGTCCCTGGTTATCGGTATTGCCCCGATCTTCTGATTTTTTGGTGCTTGCATCCCGTCTGAATTCAAGATTTTGCAAGGAGGCCAGATGACGCGAATTCCCTGGGTGCGAAAGGCAATCGGGTCGGAAAAGTCTTCTCCATATTGCTTTTTGATCGTCTTTGCTGCGCTGGTGTTGCCCACCCTTGCCCGCATGATAGTGGCGCCATACGCACCGAACCTGGTTTTTGTAACTTACTATCCAGCCATCCTGGTCTGCAGCCTGCTGACCAATTGGCGGTATGGGCTGGTATGCGCCGTACTTTCCGGAATCATTGCCCTGACACTGTTTCCGTCAGGTGATGGTGTCGGCCCGTCGGGAAGCATTCTGCTCGTCGGCTTTGCGCTGTACCTCGCATCGAGCGGACTCATCGTCGCCACTGCCGAAACTCTGCGCCGATCCATCCGTGAACTCGACATGGCAAACAGCAACGCGCGCGCGCTCAACAGCGAACTGCAACACCGGGTGCGCAATACGCTGAGCGTGGTTCAGGGACTTGTTTCCCTTACCGCAGACGCAACCGGTCCCGAAGGCTTCGTCACTGCATTCAGCGGGCGCTTGCAGGCGCTGTCAAAAGCACACGATCTGCTGGGACAGAAAGCCGTGGGCACCGCCAACTTGTCGGCATTGGTTGATGAAGCCTGCAGGCCTTTCGACGAGGGCAGGAAAATCGTGAGAACCGGGCCAGCTTGCCTGCTTCCCACCGAGAGCTGTGTGCCTCTTGCCCTTGCGCTCCACGAGCTTTGCACCAACGCGAGCAAATACGGAGCCCTGTCCAGCGCTGAGGGTAGAGTCATGATTTCCTGGACATACAGCGGCGCGCTTCGCCGTGTGGATATATTTTGGGAGGAATCGGGCGGCCCGCCTGTCCGCCCACCTTCCCGCAAGGGGCTTGGCAGCGCGATGCTTTCATCGCAACTGGGCCTTGCCGAGGTGAAGCTGAACTTTGCTGAAACGGGGGTTCGTTGCAAGCTCAGCATCGACGGGGTGGAGCCGCTGGGAGCGCGG
>JANLSP010000118.1:0-6260 GCA_031362485.1 Novosphingobium sp. | reverse complement strand
CTTGCCGCGATCCGCGCGGGGGCCCGCGATGATGCAATCGAAGGCGTCATGCTGAAACGCCGCGACAGCCCCTATGTCGCGGGCCGCCGCACCGGATTATGGTACAAATGGAAGCGCGATCCGTTGCTGGTCGATTGCGTGCTGATGTACGCCCAGCGCGGCAGCGGCAAGCGCTCTTCGTTCTATTCCGATTTCACCTTTGGCTGCTGGGACGGCGACCCCGATCATGGGGCAGAGCTGCTGCCGGTGGGCAAGGCCTATTTCGGTTTCACTGACGAGGAACTGAAAGAACTGGACCGCCATGTCCGGCAGCACACGGTCAACCGCTTTGGGCCAGTGCGCGAAACCGACAAGAGCCTGGTGCTCGAGGTGGCCTTCGATTCGGTGCATGAAAGCAAGCGGCACAAGTCCGGGCTGGCCATGCGGTTTCCCCGGATCAGCCGGATTCGGACGGACAAGCCGGCCCATGAGGCTGACCGGATTGAAGCACTGCGCGCGATGGTGGTCGCCTGAAAGTCAGGGTGGGTCTTACCGTTGTAATAGCATCGCCGCCACATTCTGTGCTTGCGGTGTCTCCGCATGGCGACGCAGCTTCTCCTCGACCCCCGCGATGACATCATCCTGCTTGGCGCTGGAGATGGCATCGTGCGCTAAATGGACGAACGGAGCAGAATTCACGAGGAAGCGAAGGATCATTGCGGCCTGTGGGGAACTCTTGAGACCTGACTGAGTTTCTCCTCGCGTAACCAGGGCTGAGGGCCGCATATCCTGACGCTTCTGGGGAAGGAACTACAATAAGGATCAAACCATGTTCAAGCTTGCCCTTGCCTCTCTGGCTGCATACGCGCTCTATCGTTTCACCACTCGCGCCCAGAAATCTGGCCGCGCCGCATTTGCGTCGGGAGAATCAACCCCTGGACCCGTTGAGGTGCGCAACGCAGGCCCCGGGGCCATGCGCAGCGATCCGCATGAATGGGACGATGTCGATCAGGCTAGTGACGAAAGCTTCCCAGCCAGTGACCCGCCCGCAGCTTTTCGTTTCACATGATGGGTCCGGCAGGTTAGGCTGTACAGGAGCGAGGATGCTGGGAAGGTCCAATTGCCGCTCAGAGGCGTAGTAACGTCACAAGCTACTTTCGAGGTCGAATCCTGCCCCACGCGATTATCAATGCGATCGGACGTGCCGTCCCCAAGAACGACATCCATAGCGCCTTTTCGGTCTGGGGCGAGGCGCTTCTGGCCGACCCGCGTCAAAAAAACTTGTTCAGGCGGATGGTGGCGCGCGCAGGCATCGATCATCGCTGGTCGGTCCTGCCGTCGCCCGATGGCGGATCGCCCGTCGATCCCGGCGGGTTTTATGCAGATGGTCTGCCGACCACTGCAGCGCGGATGGAGCGCTACGCCGAATACGCCCCAGCGCTGGCACTTGCCGCGATCGCCGATCTTCAAAAGCAGGTGGCAGTTGACGGGATCAGCCATCTCGTCGTGGCTAGCTGCACTGGGTTCATCGCGCCCGGTATCGATCAGATTATCGCCCGGGCACTGGGACTGGACACCGTCGAGCGAACACTAATCGGATTTATGGGCTGTTACGCTGCGGTGGCTGCCTTGCGCACGGCTCGCCACATAGTGCGCTCGGAACCCGCCGCGCGCGTGCTCGTCGTCACAGTGGAGCTCTCATCGCTTCATCTGCAGGAGGAACAGCAGATCGAGCGGCTGCTGATGATGCTGCAGTTCGGTGACGGAGCTGCTGCCGCGCTGGTCACCAGCGAGGGGAGCGGATTCGCGATTGAGCGGCCATTCTCGGCAACGCTCCCGAATTCGGCCGACTTGATCCGATGGGAAATCGGCGATCGCGGCTTCATCATGCATCTTTCGGGAGAAGTCCCGGGAAGGATCCAGTTGGCACTCGAGGACAAGGCGATGCGCCAAACGGTAATGGCGAGCACGGGCGCGGCCGAGATTGATTGTTGGGCCGTGCATGCCGGCGGACGGTCAATTCTCGACGCAGTTGCGCGCGGGTTGGGGCTGGCAGCGGATGCACTCGATCCGTCCCGGCACGTGCTTGCCCGGTTCGGAAACATGTCGTCAGCCACGCTCATGTTCATTCTGGCCGACCTGCTCCCCGATCCCGAACGCCGCAATGGCGTGGCGCTGGCTTTTGGGCCGGGCCTTGCCGCCGAAGGCTTTGGTTTTGCGCGAGCCGGCTGATGCACCGCGAATCCGGCTCATTTCGTGACCGATAGCCACTGGCCAGCACTGGTGATCGGCGGCGGACCGGCAGGCGCGGCGGCGGCGATCGCGCTTGCCCGAGCCAGCGTCGATGTCCATCTGATCGAGCGTTCGACGACCTACCACGATCCGGTATGCGGAGCATTCCTTGGTGCGGACTCGCTGGCCTGTTTGCACAGCCTGGGCATTGACCCTGCTGCGCTCGGCGCGCAGTCAATCACCCGCCTGCGCATTATCAGCGGCACTCGCGTGTTTGAACTGGACCTGCCGTTTGTGGCATCCGGCCTGTCCCGCCGCGCTCTCGATGAAGCGCTGATCAACGGTGCCAAGAGCGCCGGCGCAGTGGTGACGCGGGGCCTCGCCGCGCAATCTGCCTGCGCCGCAAGCCGGTCCATCCGGATCAAGGGCGGCGCGATCTGGTCCGCCGACGCGCTTTTTCTCGCGACAGGCAAACATGATCTGCGAAACACGCCTCGGCCCACCTCGGGAGACACTGCCAATTCTGTTGGCCTGCGCGCGTCCTTGCCCGCTTCGGCCGAACGTGCGGCTGCGCTTTGCGGAGTTATTGAGCTGCATCTGTTCGACGAGGGCTACGCGGGACTTTTGCTGCTTGAAGATGGCACGACCAACCTTTGCCTGTCGGTTTCGCCGGGGCGAATTGCCAGCGCCGGGAGCGCGCCTGCCCTTCTCAATGAGTTGATGCGGAACGCGCCGCTCCTGCGCGAGCGGGTAAATTCCGACTTGCCGGGCCGCTTCAGCGCGATCGCTGGCGTGCCCTATGGCTGGCACGGTGCGGAAACCGACCCCGGCGTTTTTCGCTTGGGAGATCAGGGCGCAGTGATTGCCTCGCTCGCGGGCGACGGCATCGCGATTGCCTTGGGCAGTGGCCAGGGCGCCGCTGCCGCCTATATCTCGGAAGGGCCAGGTGCGGCGCAAGCGTGGCAACGCGCCTGGAGCGACAAGTGCCAGCGCCCGCTTGCTCTGGCCGAGGCGCTGCGGCGAACCGCCGAATCGCCGATGTTACGCAGTGCAGGTCTGCTCGTTATCCGGCTGTTTCCAGGCCTTGCAGCCCGGGCGGCCAGCATGACGCGCAACGGAGCGGTGGCGTAGTCTCTGTTTCAGTTACATTGAAACAGGCGCGTTAGTGGAACAAGCTTTAGCGCAGCCGCTCAATCGAAAGCCGAAAAGGGAAACGCCGGCGAACTGTGATCTCTGACATCGGCATACCGGCCGCACGAAGCACCTCGTTCCACTCTGCGGGGCGAAACGAGCGGGCGATCGACAGCTGCCCGTCTTCGCGCACGATCCGGTGGACACCCAGCAGCCGGGCAAGCAGCGGATAGCCGAGATGCGCGAAGCGATGCCGGTGAAGGTCGATGATCAGCCAGCCGCGCCGAGCCCGGCGCTCCATGAAGCAGAGAAAGTCCTGAAGCTGAATGTCGCTCATGTGGTGCGCGACCTGACTGGATATAATGAAATCGAACTCGTCAGGCTGATCGTTGTAATCGCCGGTACGGAAGTCGACATTCAAGCAAACTGGCGTGGCGGAGCGCGCCGCCTCTGCGCTCCCCTTGTTCAAGTCCACTCCGGCAAGTCCCGCTTCTACCCCTCGCCGGCGCGCCCACCGGGCAATCTTCCGCAGCACGTCGCCATCGCCAAAACCGACATCCAGCAAGGTGAACCGCCGAAATTCAGGCGGCAGCGCCCGGCAAAGATAGGCGAGCGCGGGCCGCGCGGTGAAAGTCCACCGGTTGACCTTTGCAAGATCGCGAAGGACTTCGGCGTAAACCCCCGGCGCCAGGTCGGGCGCGTCCATCTGCTCTTCGTCCTGGCACCTTAACATCAGATCGGCCATCGAAACTCCTTCGCAGGATCCTATCGCGCAAGGCTTTCGGGAGGAAGGGTATTGCCGTTCGGCTTCGGGAAAACTTCCAGCCGATCTGAAATCAATTCGACCGGCATCGACGTGAAGCCCGGCCGAATCGCCCTTTTTGACCCAGGCGCAACTGGCAGCTCAGCTGACCGCGTCGAGGTCGTCACTCAGCTCGCGGGGCCAGAAGCGCAGCGCCGCACACTGCTCGACGAAAGCCTCCGCCGCCTTGGCTGAGCCCAGCGCGATGCAGCCATCGTCAAGCTCGGCCGGAATGCGCGCCGCTGCACAAAGCTGCTCTGCGTCTGCTCCCACTCCGATGAACTTGCAGTGCGCAAAAGCGTCAGAGACGAAATCCTTTGCCGCAGCATCCATGGCCAGCAAGGCAGCGCCTTGGGCCGAGGGCAGCACGGCGACAGCATCGTATAGCACCGACGGCCCGCCATCAATCTTCTGGCGTGCAGCGACCGCTACGCCGTCATTGAGCACGACACCGCCGATCTTTGGCGCGATAACCTCCCAGACTGCACCTGCAGCGTCGAGCGCCGCAGTGATCGCGTTGAACAGGTCCGCGTCCGAGCCGTCGGTCAGCAAAAGTGCCATCTTGCGGCCGCGGAATGATTGCGGCGCATTGGCAAGAATGCTGAGCTTGGCAGAGACCGGAAGATCGCGCGTAGGCTTTGCGGCATTTGCGGGATCGGGCAGCGGCAGACCAAGGCCATCGGCCACCGTTGCGGCCAGTCCTTCATCGATATTGCGCAAGTGCGAAACCGAACGCGCGCGTATATCAGGACGCACGCATTTGCTGAGTTCGAACACCAACGCATCGCCGAGATGCTTCTGTTCGATGGGAAGCTGGCTCCTGTAAAACATGCGGGCCTGGCTGTAGTGGTCAGCAAAGGTTTCCGAACGAATGCGCACTTTCTCACCCTCGAGCGGGGCGGGAAAGCTTTTGAAGCCCAAGGCAGGATTCTCGCGCGGCCCGCCAGCAGTGCCCCAACTGTTCGGCTCATAGTTGGCGCGGCCCTTTGGGGTGACCATCGCCATATGGCCGTCCTGCTGGAAATGCATAACCGGGCAACGCGGTGCATTGATCGGCAGCTGGGTGAAATTCGGGCTCCCGAGCCGTTTGAGCTGGGTGTCGAGGTAGGAGAAATTGCGCCCATGCAGCAGCGGGTCGTCACTGAAATCAATCCCCGGCGGGACATTCTGGGTGCAAAAGGCAACCTGTTCGGTTTCGGCAAAGAAATTGTCGACGTTGCGGTTCAGCGTCAGTGAACCGATCAGACGAACCGGTATGTCCTCTTCCGGGATCAGCTTGGTGGCATCAAGGTGATCAAAGGCAAGGCTGTCAGCGGTTGCCTGATCGAACAACTGCACCCCCAGATCCCAGACTGGAAAATCACCAGATTCAATCGCTTCCCACAAGTCGCGGCGATGAAAATCGGGATCGGCGCCATTGATTTTGACCGCCTCGTTCCACAAGACCGATTGCACTCCCTGGCGCGGTTTCCAGTGGAATTTGACGAATGTCGATTTTCCATCTGCGCTGATCAGGCGGAAGCTGTGCACCCCGAATCCTTCCATGGTCCGGAAAGAGCGCGGGAGTGTCCGATCAGACATCTGCCACATGATCATGTGCCAGGCCTCTGGCATCAGCGAGGCAAAGTCCCAGAAATTATCATGCGCAGATTGTGCCTGCGGGAACGCGCGATCCGGCTCCTCCTTGACGGCATGGACGAGATCGGGAAACTTGATCGCGTCCTGGATGAAGAATACCGGGATATTGTTTCCGACGAGGTCCCAGTTACCCTGCCGCGTATAGAATTTGGTGGCAAAACCGCGCACATCTCGCGCCATATCAACCGAGCCCGCGCGACCCGCAACCGTGGAAAAGCGCGTAAAGGTTTCAGTTGTCTGGCCGATTTGGGTCAGAATGTCAGCTGTGGTGAATTCAGCCAGGCTTTCAGTCAACTCGAACACGCCATGCGCACCGTAGCCTCGCGCGTGAACCACCCGTTCGGGGATACGCTCATGATCAAAGTGAAAGAGCTTCTCCCGGAGAATGAAATCTTCGAGCAGCGTCGGGCCGCGCGGTCCCGCCCTGAGGCTGTTCTGATCGTCGGCTATCGGATGACCATTCTGCGTGGTCATCGTC
>JANLSP010000085.1:0-2244 GCA_031362485.1 Novosphingobium sp. | reverse complement strand
TTGTGCTGCGATTTGCGTCGACTGGGTGACAGTTGTGTCGTGGATTCGCGACCTTGCTGATGCGTGCATCTCGATGCTACTACTGACAGATGCAGGCCATCGTAATCAAGCAATCGCAGCGTAAGATGTGGCTAGTGCTGCTTGTCTTAACTACTAGCTCGGCAGTGGCGCTTTGGGTAAATGAAGGAAACATTCTAATTTACTTCGCGTCTTGTGGTGTTGGGTTGATGACAATTCCTGTCATTATAAGATTGATTTTCCCTTCCGTGCTGACCCTTAGCGATAAGGGATTTTCCATATCGGGAGGATTATTCGATAATCAAGATTTTGAATATTGGGAAAACGTAAGTGAATTTTATCCGAAGGATGTATTGGCTTCATCAAGTAAGTATTACGCACCAATTATAACTTTTGACAGAATCAATGGCGATAGCGAAGGAATCGCAAACTGTTGGCCCTATTCCAGAACCGATTTGATCGTGCTGCTAAACGAATACCGAAGCAACGCGCTACAGCCCCCTTCTTGAACGACCGCAATGTTGTCGTATCCGGAACGGCGGCTATCTCAGCGCACCCTGCAAAAGCAGCCACCCCGATGGTGCACTGCATTTGCCCGCCTGGCCTGGGCTCTTATCGCCAGCTCTTCAGCCACATCCACTGGACGTAGCTTTCGCGCCCATCATGCAGCTTCGCCGCCGAGATGATCGGGTAGAAGTACACGAACATCCCCGCTGCCAGCGCCAGCGCCCCCGCCGCGGGCCAGCGCCACTTGCCGCCGCGCTGCCACAGGTCATCCAGCGCGAGCGCCAGGCAAGCCATCAGGAAAGTGCCGGGCAGAAGATAGTGATAATAAAACTGGATTGGCTTGTTGCTGACCAGCCACAGCGCCATCGCCGCCAGATAGAGCAGCGCGAAGACCAAAGCGTCGTTTCGCCGCCGCCAGATCCCGGCCCACAGGCACCAGACCAGCGCGGGCAGCCCCGCGAGCATAGTGAAGGGATTGCCGATAAGCAACACCCCACGCTGCGCGCCGTCGGTCTGTTCATAGAGATACCAGACCGCCCGCCAGTTCACCACCCAATCGGGCCAGATGCTGCGATAGGGGTGCAGCTTGGTGACGCTGTCCTGCAAGCCGAGCATGTATTTGTGCCAGGCGAGCGGCTGGAGCGGATCAGTCGGGTTATGCGCATAGAGAAAGGCGGGCAGATAGGTGAGCCAGTAGACCGCCAGTGGCAGCAGGCCGAGCCAAAGCCCGGCTTCCCACAGCGTGATGCCCGCCAAGGGCCGGGTGCCGGACTCGACAAGAAAACGCCTGCCATGATCGCGCAGACGCAGCGCCAGAAATGCCAGACCGGGAAGCATGGCCACGGGTGCCACACTCCACTTGGTGCCGAGCGACAGGCCAAATAGGATCCCCGCCGCAGTCAGATGCCAGCGCGCGGGTCTGGCCGGACGATGGAAGGCGACTGCGACCTGCCAGAGCGCCGCCATCGCCAGCGCGGCCATGATCATATCGAGCATGGCAATGCGGCTCTGGATGAACCAGGCAAAGCTCGTGGCAAGCAGACCCATTCCCGCCAGCGTCGCAAAACGCCGTCCGGACGCCCACCAGATCGACCGCCCGAATGCGAACAGTCCGAACGCACCAAACAGCGCCGAAGGCAGCCGCCAGACCAGCGGCCGGTCCCCGAACAGGCTGATTGCACCGGCAATCACTTCCTTGCCGAACAACGGATGCTCCGGGTTGGCCGATTGCATCGCCAGCATATGCCGCGCGGCAGGGACGTAGTGAACCTCGTCAAAGTAGATCTTCGAGGGCATGCCCAGCCGGTGCCAGACGAGCGCAAGAAAGCCCAGCGTGATGGCCACGGACCAGATCAGCGGATCGTTTTGCCGTGAAATGCCGCGGTGCACGGTTGAGCCTCGCCCCAGCGCAATCAGCGGGCTATTTCTTCGCCTTTGCCGGCTTCAATGCCTTCTCCAGCGCCTCGACGCGGGCTTTCAGCGCCTCGCACTCCTCGCGCGCCTTCGCGGCCATCGCCTTCACCGCGTCGAATTCCTCGCGGGCTACGAAATCAAGACCGCCCATTGCCTCACGCATGCGTTCGCGCGCGCCATCGCGCGCTTCGCGGCCCATGCCCGCCAGCGTTCCGGCGGCGGCATTGGCCAGCTTGACGAAATCGGAGATCAGGGGATTTTCGCTCTGCATTTGGGCAATTCCTACAATTCGATGCGCTGGCTCGC
>JANLSP010000081.1:0-3541 GCA_031362485.1 Novosphingobium sp. | reverse complement strand
GAAATTCCCGAGGTGGGCGACTACACGGTCTACACGATCCTCGAACATTCGGTGATCCTGATCCGCACCAGGGACGGGGTGAAGGCCTTCAAGAACGCCTGCCGCCACCGCGGCCTGCGTCTGGCCACCGGTCCGGGGCACTGCGGCGAGAAGGGCATCGTCTGCCCGTTCCACGGCTGGCGCTGGAACGGCGATGGCGAAAACACTTTCGTCTTCGGCCGCCATTTCTTCGATGAGAAAGTGCTCGATCGCGCCGAAATCGACCTCGTGCCGGTGCGTGTTGAATTCTGGGCGGGCTGCGCCTTCATCAACTTCGACGACAATGCCCGCGACCTGCGCACCAGCCTGGGCCCAGTCGCTGCCCGCATCGATGCGCGCCATGGCGACAAGCTGAAGATGGACTGGTGGTGCGGCACGGTGCTGCCGACCAACTGGAAGCTGGCGATGGAGGCCTTTCAGGAAGGCTTTCACACCCCCACGACCCATCCGCAGTTGCAGCAAGCCGCACCCAACGGCAATTCGCAGTTCGGTGCCGATGCGGAAGGCATTCCGATCAACGAGGGGCTCAATGCGCGCGAAACCGTGAACCAGTTCGTAGATTACTATGCCAAGCTCTCCGAAGGCATGGACGGTATGGTCCACAAGTCTGAAATTGCCGTGCTCGAAAAATTGCGCGACCTCGATGTGCCGGACGATCCGGAGCAAGCCACCATGGTATTTCATGGCAAGGCCTATGAAGAGGTCGAAAAGGACGCGCGAGCGCGCGGGGCCGACATGTTCGAATTCGGCAAAGTTCTCGCCGAACATCCCTTCCACGCCGTGGAATTCATGTTCCCGCACTATTTCCTGCTGCCGATGATGGCGGCGATGTCGAGCTACCGCATCCGTCCGCTGACGCCCGAAACCTGCTTTTTCGAGATCTGGTCGCTGGTCATCCGCCCGGAAGGCGAGAAATATGAAACGCCGCTGGAGCCGACGATAATCCCGTACGATTCGGACAAGTTCCCCGAAATCCCGCGGCAGGACTATTCCAACCTGCCGCTCCAGCAGCTTGGCCTGCATGACCTGCAATACATGCGGCTCGCCAGCCAGCATGAAGGCATGATCAGCAACTATCAGCGGCTGATCGATGGCTACCTGGCCAAGCTTGAGCCGGAATTGCTCGCCAAGGCCTCGCAAGTGGTCAACAGCGGGTTTGCAGCGCCGATTCTCGACATCGGGTTCTGATCATGCCCGACATTGGGCGGATCGGCATCTGGTCCGCGGAGTTGCGCCATTGCGATGCGGGCGAAGTTGCCGCTGCCGCAGGCGAACTCGATGCGCTGGGGTTTGGCGCGCTGTGGATTCCAGGCGAGACCAGCGGCGACCTGCTCGGCCATGCCGACCTGCTGCTGAAGGCGACTGAGCGCGCCGCGATTGCCACGGGCATCCTCAACATCTGGATGCACGATGCGAAGGATGTGGCCGCATGGTGGCACGCGCTGCCTGCCGATCACCGTGAGCGCTTCCTGCTCGGGCTCGGTGTCAGCCATGGCGCGATCATCGGCCATGCTTATGCCAGGCCGCTGACGGCGATGCGCGAATACCTGGCTATGCTGTCCGCTGAAGGCATTCCGGCAGAGGCCATGTGCCTCGCCGCGCTGGGACCGAGGATGCTCGAACTGGCAGGCGACAAGACGGCGGGAGCACACCCTTACCTCATCACGCCCGAACACACTGCGCAGGCCCGCGAAGTGCTGGGTGCCGGGCCGATGCTGGCGCCGATGCAATTCGTCGTGCTGGAAGCGGACCCGGCGCGCGCGCGGGATCTCGCCCGGCCATTCGTCAAAGGTTATGGCCAGCTGACCAACTACGCCAACAGCTGGCGTCGGCTGGGCTTTTCAGACGACGACATCACCAACAGCAGCGATCGCCTGGTCGATGCGCTGTTTGCCTGGGGCGACGATGACCTGATCGCGGCGCGGGTGGAGGAACACTTTGCCGCTGGGGCCGACCATGTCTGCCTGCAAGTGGTAACCCCCGAGCGCGGCAGCATCAGCGCGGCCATGCCAGTCTGGCGGGTGCTCGCGCAGGCATTGCTATAGGCGCGCGTCTATAGGCGCGGGGAAGTTGCCGTGGCGGGGCCTGTCGCGGTTTTCCTTGAGCAGAATGCAACGAACATGTTACATTCCTTCGTGAAGCGGCAAGACTCGCAAAACGTGGAGAGTTCGTGATGCATGGCCACCTCCAATACGATCTCGTCATCAAAGGCGGGATGATCATCGACGGTATGCAGACGCCGCGCTATCGCGGCGATATTGGCGTGCGTGACGGCAAGATTGTCGAGATTGGCAGTAATCTTTCGGTGGCCGGGGCCAAGCAGACTATCGATGCCACCGGCAAGATCGTCGCGCCCGGCTTTGTCGACCTGCACACGCATTATGACAGCCAGCTGTTCTGGGATCCGTGGTGCACCCTGTCGGGCTGGCACGGGGTTACCAGCGTGGTGATCGGCAACTGCGGCTTCGGCTTTGCGCCTTGCAAGCCGGAAGACCGCGAGCGCACCATGCTTTCGCTGGTCCGCAACGAGGCCGTGCCGCTGGAGACGATGCGGCAGGGCATGCCGTGGGACTGGGTAAGCTTCAAGGAATACCTCGAAAGCGTCGAACGCGCGCCCAAGGGGGTCAACATCATGTCGTTCGTGCCGCTGGCCCCGCTCTACGGCTATGTTGTCGGCACCGACGAGGCCAAAAAACGCGCTGCCACTGACGAAGAGCTTGAGCAGATGTGCGAACTGCTGCGCGAAGGCATGGAAGTCGGCGGTTGCGGCATCAGCGCGCAGATCCTGGGCGATGTTGGCAATGTCCAGCTCGATCATGACGGCACCCCGATGGTCACCGATACGATGAGCACCCGCGACCTCACCGCTTTCTGCCGCACCATGGGCAGCACCGGGCGCGGCGTCGCGCAGCTGACCGGGGATCTGAGCATAGCCGAGACCATGGCGCGCGAAAGCGGCCGCCCGGTGATCTGGAACGCTCTTCTGGCCGAAGGCGCGCTCAACCAGCACGGCGGCGCGCGGATGACACCGCGCGCGGCGTTAGACCGGCTCAAGCACCTCAACGAAGTCGAGGGACTGCGCGTCTATGCCCAAGCGTTGACCACCAATTTCGCCTCTCAGTTCACTTTCGAGGACTACAACCTCGCCGACGCGATTCCGATCTGGAAAGACACCTGCATGGGGACGCTTGAGGAGAAGCTGGCAAAGTTCAAAGACCCCGAGCGGCGCCAGAAGCTCAAGGCGCTGCACGACGAGCGCGGCGGGCTGTTTGCCGCAGGCTATGTCGTTGATGACATCAAGGTTGGCTGGATACCGCTCGATGTGCCCGATGGCCTCGCCCTTCAGGACAAATACGAGGGCTATTTCATCGGCGAGATTGCCGAGCGCGAGCACAAGCATTCGCTCGACGTGCTGATGGATATCGCGGTGTGGGGCGAGCTCAAGAGCGGCTTCGAGACCAAGATGATCATGACGCCGCCCGCCGCGATGAAGGAGATAGCC
>JANLSP010000050.1:0-11717 GCA_031362485.1 Novosphingobium sp. | reverse complement strand
TGCCAACGCCGGAAATCGCCAGCCCGATCAGCGGCAGTCCGTCGGGCTTGCTGGCAATCATGGAAGATATTGCTGCCCCGATCGAATGGCCGATGATGACCATGCCGGGTCTTCCCGCGCCGTAGGTGCTCCATGCCTCTTTCAACACCTCCGTCAGGAACCGGGCTTGCCCTCGCAGCGTCATTTCGGATGCCGGCAACATGGGCGTGGCACCATAGGAAGGCCGGTCCAGAGCTATGATCGGAAGGCCATGCGCAGCCGCGCGGTCGAGCAGCGAATAGCCTGGCACATCGAAATAGGCGGAGGTGTAAGTCCCTCCGTGAAACGCGACAATCAGCGGCGTATCGGGTGAGGCCACTGGCGCGGTGTTTCTCCTGATCCCGGAGACCTGCCCGAACAACTTCATGCGGACATCCTTTTTCACGTCAGCGCAGCTTGATCGCTTCCAGGCCGACCGGCCCGCTTGGCGGACGGCGAAGCAGCTCGGCCTCGTCCTCGCCTGCCATCAGCCGCGCGCGAAGCTCCTCCGGATCGAAATCGACACCGATTGGATTTATCCTGAAAGCCTCCGAGAAAAAGAACTCGCCTGCGAGTTCGACCGTCGCGAAATTATCAACCTGAAACTCGATCTGGTTGCCATCGGGATCGCCGTAATAGAGCGATGTGGTGGGGCCATGATTGGTGCACCAGAGCGGCAGGATGCCCCGGTCGCGCAGGCGTGCATAATTGTCGAGCAGCGTGCAGAGCGAATTGAATGTGAACGCCGCATGGTGCAAGCCGCAAATGCCCTCGGGCTGTTCGCCGAGGCCGGGGATGCTGATGAATGCGACACGGTGATGCTCGTCGTCATAGTTCAGAAAGGCAATGCCCTCGTCCGCGAATGCCGTCGCCGCGTTCAGCACCAATTTGTACCAGTCTACCATTTCGGCGAATCGCGAGGTCCGGAATACCATGTGGGCAAAGCGGGTTGGTGATACGATGGCGGAAGATGCAGGTGACGGTGTGACAGCCATTTCACTCTCCTATTATTGCGGGCACCGTCTCGGTCGGCAGCCAATGTCTGCGCATTTCTAACGCGAGCGACAAGCGAAGTTGCGATGGGAAAAGATCGGGTGTGATACTTCTCCACTATCGACAAGAAGAGCCGAACCTGCTGCGCGGCCCGCAAGAAATGACTTCCGCAATGCCATAAACGTCATGCAGCAGTGATGCCTTACTGCCATCACAGCGCGGCAAGTTGTACCTGTTGCAAGGGTCAAGGACATGGCAATCGGTCCGCGCAAGCCAGTGCGAGCAAAATCATAAGAAGCCGAAATCTGCCGTGCCGATCCGGTATTGGACCGCGGATCTCGAAGAGGGGAAGTGGTTTGAAAGACACTACAGCCGCGCCGGGTCCTGAACTGGATCCCCGGCAGGCCTTGTTGGAGGCGCCGATGAGCGCATTCCAGATCAAGGCGATCGCCACCATTGTGGCCCTGTGTGCGCTTGATGGTTTCGACGTGTTTGCGATTACCTTTGCGGCGCCCTCGTTGCTCGCCGAATGGGGCACCGGCAAGGCGCAGTTGGGTATTGCTATCTCCGCCGGCTTACTCGGCATGGCCCTTGGGTCACTCTTTCTGGCTCCCTTGGCAGACCAGTTCGGGCGCCGGAAAATGGCGCTGGTCACTTTGTCGATCATGATCGCCGGAACGGCATGGACTGCGGTGGTGGGCAGCATTCCGGCACTGGTCGCTTCGCGTTTGTTCACCGGCCTGGGTATCGGCGCGATGATATCGATCATCTTGCCGATGGCTTCTGAGTTCGCCAACGCCCGCCGCAGGGATCTTGCCGTCAGCATTTCGACAATCGGATTTCCGGTTGGCGCAACCATCGGAGGCTTTGTCGCTTCCTACCTGCTCGCGAACTACGGCTGGAGATCGATTTTCATCGCAGCGACCATGCTGGGTGCGATCATGTTCATCGCTTGTCTGCGCATGTTGCAGGAGCCCGTGGCCCTGATCGTCGCGCGGCCAGGCACCGATGGCCTGGCGAGAGTCAATCTATTCCTTGCACGTTGCGGGATTTCTCCCGTTTCGTCACTGCCCGCACCCCCGGCAAGCCAGAGAGTTCCTATTACCCGACTGTTCGAGAAAGACATGGCAGGCGTCACTCTCCGGATAACGCTGATCTACACACTGATGATAATCCCCATCTTTTTCATGCAAAGCTGGTTGCCTACGCTCATTGCAGACCTTGGTATTGTGCCGGCAACAGCAGCTCTGATTTCCTCGTTCTTCAGCGTCGGCGGTGTGATTGCCGGCCTGCTCGTCGCCACTCTCTCTGAGAAATATGGGCTGAGAACCCTGCTCAACATCGCCATTGTCGGCACCTTTGTGATGATCGTGGCGTTTTCGATCGTCCCTCCCTTTGTTCCGGCACTGATCCTAGCCAGCGCTGTTGCGGGCTTTTTCATCCAGGGTTCTGCGCCGGCCCTTTACGCCGTCATTGCCCGAACCTTTCCAGCTGACATGCGCGCCAGCGGAACCGGGCTAGTTGTGGGGATCGGAAGGATCGGTAGCGCACTTCCGCCGCTCATCGCGGGTACGCTGGCCGCCGGTGGCTTCGATCGAACCACCATTGCCGTCATCCTGGCGACGCCCGCGCTGCTGGCGCTGGCACTGTTAGTCGGCTTTGTGATCCGCCCACCAACAACAGCCTGAAAGCTGGAACCTACGAAGATTTGGTGGCTTCGTCAGGCCGGTATCAAGCCGCGCCAACGGAATAATCGATATGGCTGATTGCACCATCGAACATGCCCGCGATCTCGCGAACCCGCGCGCGCATCGCAGCCCGGCCCGGTGACGCGAGCATCGCATCCACGGAGGCCTGATCTTCGAACTGGACGATAATCTGGCAGCAAATAGCGGGCGGACCATCTTCAAGCCGCTGCGGCCAGAGTGCCTTGACGTCCTGTACACCCGGCAATTTTGCCAACCCCGGCACAATTTCCGCATCAATTGCTGATCGCCAGGCCTCGTTCATCCCGGGCTTGGCTGCCCCGCTCCAGAAGGCGGATCGAATCCACATGCTTTGGTCCTTACTGAATATCTCCGCTCGACCTGAGATCGGTCCAAGGCACAAAATGACCTACCTTGCGCCATTTACGAGACATCGGTTTGCCCGTAGTGATCGGCTAACGGTATCGCAAAACGTCGCTATCCGGGAGAACACAAGTTTGAAACTTAGCCAACTGCGCGACGTGGTGGCCGTCGCAGAAACCGGCAGCCTGCGGTCCGCCGGACGCCTGCTCGGCATCGCGCAACCCGCGATCACTCGCTCAATTCGTGAAATCGAACACGAGCTGGGGGCAATCCTGTTCGAACGCCACGCCAAGGGTGTGCGCCTGACCGAGATTGGCCGTGCTTTCGTAAAACGCGCCGAATCGATTCAGGCCGAAGTCCGCCGTGCGCAAGAAGAGATCGACCAGTTGAAAGGACGGATGACCGGTGAGGTCACGCTCGCTGTCTCGACGGCAAGCGCGATGAGCCTGTTGCCGAAATCCCTCCTTAACTTTCGTCGTCGCTATCCCGATGCCGTACTCAAGATTTCGGAGAGCTTTTTTGCACCGATCGAACGAGATCTGCTGGGCGGCCGGATCGACTTCTATGTCGGCCCATTTGAGCGCGACAGCACAGCGAACAGCTTTGTCGTCGAGGAGCTTTTCGCCAATCAGCGTCGCATTGTGGCGCGGCGCGGACATCCGCTGGCGGGTGCGAAGACCTTTGCCGAATTGGCCGGCGCGCATTGGCTGCGTCCCGCCGTTGCAGAGCGCGCCACCGAAGGTGATTTTGACGATGCCTTTGCCGAAGCGGGGGTCCCGAAACCCAATATCGTGCTGCAGTCCAGATCCGCCCTGATCACCATGATCACCGTAGCCAACAGCGATCTGTTGACCGTGCTGCCCCAGCAGTGGCTTGATTTCCCGCTGACCGCGCCCCTGGTGGAGGCGCTGGACTTGCCTGCCTTCAGGGCAGCACCGATTTGCATCGTGCGGCGCCAGGACATGCCGCTGACCCCTTTGGCCGAGCATTTGTGTGATCAATTGCGGCGGTCCGGCACGCAATATGCCTATGACCTGCAGGCCCAGGTGGGAAATACGCCCGGCTGAAACTGATCAGGCGGCGGAGACTTGCTGCGGTGCGCGTGCCTGGACGTGACCGGTTACCACCGCCAGCGTGCCACTACCCGCCCAGCGATTGCCGCGCCATGCGACATGCTGATCCGGCCGGATCAGGGCAAGCGGCTGCTGATAAAGCGCATGCAAGCCGGGATTGACGATGGTGACGACACTGAGCGGTATTCCCGCCGCATCGGCCTCGCTTCGTGCAGCAGCGATATCTGCATCATGCCCCGCCTGGGTGACGAGCAAGGTGAAGCCATCGCCGAATTGGTCATAGAGCGAGATCGTTTCATTCAGCCACATGTGGGGCGCGAGGCAGCCCGGAATGGCCCTGGGCGCATACTCGTGGGACAGTTCCCAGCTCGCGCCTTGCCCGTCATCGACGACAACCGGCGAGTTCTTGTAGCCATATCCGAGAACCACACCGAGCGCGAAAAACTCCTTGGACTTGGTTCGCGTAATGATGTCCGCGACTTCCGCTCGCAGCGCGTCTCCTTGCGGGCCATCATCTTCCAGACCGGGCCGGGCCATCATGCCGGGCAGGACCGAGTGATTGGACTCGGCTTCATCAAGGACGAATTCATGGGCCGGGCGGCGCTCTGCTTCATAGCTGTCGAGCAGGATGGGGCCGCCCCAGCCTTGCAGGACCGCAGCAAGCTTCCAGCCAAGGTCGACCGAATCGGCAACGCCCATGTTCATGCCGAAGCCGCCAAAGGGCGGATGGAGATGGCAGGCATCGCCACTCAGGAAGACCCGTCCAAGTCGATAACGATCGGCTAGAAGCCGGCTCGCTATCCACTCGTCCGAACTCAGGATCTCGATATCTCCCTGATAGCTTGACGATCGCCTGATTGCCGCGATTGCCTCCTCATTGGTGTAGGTTTGCCCTTCAGCCAGGTTGGCCGGCATGAAGAACCACAGGTCTCCCTTGTCCATAGGACCGATCAGGCTGGGACAATCCGCATTCAGTTGCCAGTACATGGCGGCAGGGCCGTTGGCGTGCGCCTCGGCAAGGCCGGGTGCACGAAAGATGATGTTGTAGTTGCGCGAGAGGCCGTAGGTGCCCACCATGGTCGCGCCGATATCATCGCGCACCTTGCTGCGTGCGCCATCCGCACCGATAAGGTAGTCCGCCCGTAAGACCTCTTCGTTGCCCGTCGCCAGGTCACGGAACCGGATTGTCACGCTGTCGGCGTCCTGTTCGAAACCGAGATATTCGCAGCCGAAGCGAAGGCTGACCGGCGCCAGCGTTAGGGCATGTTCGCGAAGGACAGCTTCGACCTTGTATTGCGGAATCCATTGGCTGTGTTCGGAATAGAGCTCGTTGCGCTCGGGCGAGCATTGCAAGGCATTTTCAAACCGCTTGATCAGCTTGCCGCCTAGACGCGTGACGAAAGTTACGTTGGTGGGATAATCGATGCCGAAAGGGGCCGCCTCCGCCAGCTTCCGGGCAATGCCCCAGCGCCGGAGATGCTCGCGAGTTCGCGTGTGGGTCGTCTTGGCGCGCGGCGCGTATCCGCCGCGTTCGGTACGTTCGAGCAGGACGCATCCAATGCCGCGCATACCCAGTTCAATGGCCGCCGCCATCCCGACCGGACCCCCACCGACAATAACCACAGAAGTCCGATTGGCAGCCACATTCATAAACTCACCGTGCTCTTCTGTTCAGATTGCTCGCTGTGAGTAGCGCGGGCTTTGAGTCATTGCAGGATGCCAGCTTTGGTTGCGTGATGCAGTCGGCGTATCGGGTAGGACGCTATGCCGTGGCAGTGGCGGATGCCATTTCCGCCTCGATCAACGATGTGAGCAGGCGGCGCGATTCAATCGCTCCGGCGTCGGAACGCAAGGCCAGTTCCCAACTCTCCTCGCGGGTATCGAGAATGCGTTGTTGCGCCTCGAGCATCACTTTGTCCTCGTCGAAAGCGGTGGCCACCTGATTGAGGAACAATGCGTCAACCTGTTCATCGTCAAGCGCGTGCGCGCGAACCGACGCCCAGAAATAATGGGTGGTGTTTTCGGTTTCGGGGGTCATGGCATTCATGATCCACATGTTAAGGCCGCCTGTGTAATCGCCTTCGAGCGCCCCCGCGCCCGCCTCCTTGCCGCCGACATGGATCATGACGAAGCACGGCGCGACAAAGTCGATAATCTGCCAGCGATCGATGTTTTTCCCCCCGGGCAGCACCCCGGTCATTTTGTATGTCGGCGGAGAAGGCACGTCGGGTACCAGCCGGTTCACCCTGACACCTTGCTCTGTCCGGCGCGCTGTCAGCTTGCCTTTCTCGGTAAATTCCGGCGTGCCGATCGTTGTCTGGTGGACATAGCCCACATGGCTGAGGTCCATCAGGTTGTCGATCACCAGCCGGTAGTCCGCAAGCACGTGGTTGGTCTTGCCCACCGCGCGGAAGCCCGGCGAATCCAGCTTGGAAAAATCGGGGATCAGCGCCTCGTCGGCTTGACCGGGATCGCCCATCCACGCCCATACCCAGCCATGGCGCTCAACCGCAGGAAAGGCTCGCACCCGCGCTCGCGGCGGCACGCTGCCATGGCTCGGCGCCTGCAGGCACTGGCCGTTTCTGTCGAACACCATGCCGTGATATCCGCACTGGATACCTCCGGCGGCGACGCAGCCCATCGACAAGGGAACATGCCGGTGCGGACATCGGTTTTCGAGTGCGCCGATCCGGCCATCGTGATCGCGAAAGATTACCAGGGATTGGCCAAGTACGGTGATTGCCGCCGGCTGTTCCCCCACGTCGCGGGCCCAGGCGATAACATACCAACTGTTGTTCAGATACATGGTTCACCCTTCGAGACTTCCCGCCCACGCGCGGCCCGCTATGCCTGCCGCGGACAAGGTCCGGAATATGTCGCAATCCGGCCTTCGATGCGTCGAAGGCATCGCGGTAGTGCGCCGATCCGCAGCAAGAAGGGATAACATGCGCGCATCACTCGCGCCAATTCCCAACCTTACGAAGCGGTATCGATCCGCCTAGCCTGATCGGGATAATCCGATGTACCGGCCATTGCGGGCCGTGGAGACGATGCCTGTGTTGATGAGTCGTCGCACTGCTGTCAGCGGCTTGGCCGCCGCCGCGTGCTGCGGCGTGCGCGGTGCGTCGCTCGGGGCGGCCAGTGCCCCAAGGGCCATTGCAGGCACGGTCGATGTCCATCACCATTTCTACCCCAAATTCCTGATGGACGCCTGGCGCGCTGCTCCAGCGGAAGGTGATTGGGCTGCCTACAAAGCGCTGTTCATGGGGCCGCCCTACACCGGCTGGACACCCGCTTCAGCCCTCGAATTGCTGAACGCGAACGGCATAGCGACCGCCGTCCTGTCGCTTCCCGCCGGGACCGTGGGCTTCCTGCGCGGCGCAGAGCAGGTGCGGATGGTGCGCGCCGTCAATGAATATGGGGCAGGGCTGGCGCGCGACAATCCCGGCCGGTTCGGCATGTTCGCTTTGCTGCCCATGCCGGATATCGACGCCAGCCTTGCCGAAATCGGTCATGCGCTGGACAAGCTCAAGTCCACCGGCATCGCCATGATGACCAGCTATGGCAATCGATGGCTGGGGCACGCGGATTTTACCCCGGTGCTGGAAGAACTGAACCGCCGCAAGGCAGTCGTTCATGTGCATCCCAAAGCGCCGGCATGCTGCACCAATCTGGTGCAAAGCAATCCCTGGGGAGAAGCGTCACTCCTCGAGTTTCCCTATGACAGCGGCCGAACCATTTTCGACCTGCTGCAGAGCGGCGCACTGGTGCGTTTCCCGGAAATCTGCTGGATATTCTCGCACCTCGGCGGGGCCATCCCGATGCTGGCAGGCCGGCTTCGCGATGTCGGCCCTGGCTTCTGGAAAGATCTGGAGCAGGTCGCCCCCAATGGCATCGACCATGAATTGCGGCGTTTGCACTATGATACGGGCGCCTCAGCCTATGAGCCATCGATGCGCGCTGCCCTGGCCTACCTGCCCCCTGAAAATTTGCTCTTCGGCACCGACCACCCGCACTATGACGCAGTCGGCACTGTCCGGAGCTTTGCAGCGCTGCGCATGCCGGACCGCATCAAGCGCGCCATCCAGCGAGACAATCCGCGCCGCCTCTTGACCCGCCTTGCCGCCATACCATCCTGAACACCGGAGATCGACTGCCATGAAATTGCCCAGTTGTGCCATGCTTTCGCTCTTGCCGATCGCCGCCGCGCTCTGCGCAACAAGCGCAACCGCCAAGCCGCGCGAGGCCGTGCATGATGGGCTGGTCATCGATCGGGTTACGGTGGTGGATGTCCGCGATGGCAGTCTGGCACGCGGCCGGGCAATCGTTGTTGCCGATGGCCGCATCGCCCGCATAGTCGCGGCCGGTTCGGTGCGGGCAGGTAGGAATTCGCGGCGGATCGATGGCAGGAATGCCTTTGTCGTGCCTGGCTTCAACGACATGCACACGCACAATCTCAACGTTGCCAGCCCGGAGACAAGCCTGCCCCTGATGCTGGCAAACGGAATAACCGGCATCCGCCAGATGGCTCCGGCCTTACCTGGTTTTCCGAGGATGGCCAATGGGCAACCCGCGATGCCCGCGGATTCTCCTGCCCTGCTTTCCATGCCGGGGACTCTCTTTGCCGGCCCCGCCGTAGCCATGCCCGCAGCTGCCCGTGCCGAAGTCATCAGGCAGAAGGCCGAGCGGGCAGACTTCGTCAAGCTGGTCGATCAGCCGCAGGCCGCCTTTCTCGCCACACTCGATGAGTCCGAGAGCGCTGGCCTGAAGACAGCGGGACATCTGCCCATGACGGTCGATCCGCGCGAGGCCATCAGCCATGGCTTCGATTCCATCGAGCATCTTGGCCCGACAATCAGCCTTCTGTTGAGTTGTTCGTCCGAGGAGGACAGGATCCGCGGCATGCTGCGCGCCCTTCCTGCTGCGCCGGGCGGCATTGATTTCAACATGGATCCGGCGAGGCTGGCCCGCTTGCTGGCCAATCCGGTCTTGCTCTCTCCCCCGCAGAGCTTTGGCGTGATGCGGCGTGTTCTGGCAACCCACAGCGAGGCGAAATGCGCTAGGCTCGCCGCAGACATTGCCGCAAGCAAGGCCTGGGTCGTGCCGACGCTCACGCGGTTGGAGGCCATGAATCTCGGAAATTCGCCAGCGCTCAGGAACAATCCGGAGCTTCGCCATGTTCCGGCCCCGCTGCGCAACATGTGGCTCGCGGTGGGCGATGACTTTCAGACCAAGCTCACCGACGAGCAAAGGCTGGTACTTGCCGATCTCTATACGAGCCAGCTCAAGCTCGCGAAGCTGTTTCAGCAGGCAGGCGTCAAGATGATGCTGGGCACCGATTTCGGCGGGCAATGGATCGTGCCAGGTCGCTCGTTGCATCGCGAATTCAATCTGCTCGCGCGTTCGGGCGTCTCGCCGCTGCATATCCTGCAGATGGCCACATTGGGTCCGGCGCGGTACCTGGGCCGGGAGGCGAGCATGGGAGCGGTGGAGGCAGGGCGCGATGCCGATCTCGTGCTGCTGGCGGGCGATCCAAACGCAAGTGCGGCGAACTTGCACAAGGTTGCCGGTGTCGTCAGGGCGGGCCGCTACCTGTCGAAGCGAGATCTGGATACCCTGTCGAACGATATCGCGACTACATTGCGCCGATAAGTTGGTGGCATCGCGGTGTGGCTCGCATCATCGCGGCAGTTGTCGCATCGGTTTGTAGTGAGCCCAAGCCAAAGGCATGGGCGCGAAGGAAAGGTACTTTATGAAGCTGGTTCGATATCGTGACGGTACTGGCGTTAGCTTGGGTGCCGTCAAGGGCGAGGGAATCGTGCCCCTCGTGAATCTCGATTGCGATTATCCCACGATGAATGCGTTGATCGAGGCAGGACCGGAAGCCTTGGCAGCGCTGGACCGGAAGCTCCTCGCCGCGTCACCGGCGTTTCCCATTGCCGACGCCAAGCTGCTCGCACCGATTGAACGTCCCGGAAAATATCTCGCAATCGGCATGAATTACGGCAAGCACGTCGAAGAGGCTGATCGGCTCGGAGTGCCCCGCTCTTCGCATCAGGTGTGGTTCAACAAGCAGACCACATGCATCGCTGGCCCGTTCGACCAGATCGAACCTGGCCCGACCGAGAAACTCGACTACGAAGTTGAACTCGGCGCGGTGATTGGCAAACTTGCCAAGAATGTCACGGAGAGCGCAGCCCGGGACTACGTCTTCGGCTATGTCGTCGCCAATGACGTGTCGGCTCGCGATTATCAGTTTCACTCGCAGACCATGACGATGGGCAAGTCATTCGACACCCATGGCCCGATCGGACCCTGGCTGGTTACTGCGGACGAGATTACCGATCCCCACGCACTCAACCTCAAGTGCTTCGTCAATGGCGAGCAGCGGCAATCCAGCAACACCCGCCACATGATCGCCAACCTGTGGCAGCAGATCGCCTACCTCACCAGCGCCTTCACACTCGAACCCGGCGATCTGATTGCGACAGGCACCCCCGAAGGGGTGGGCGTTGGCATGGAGCCGCAGGTCTTTCTCCAGCCGGGCGATGTCGTGCGATGTGAGATCGAACATATCGGTGGAATCGAAAATCGCGTCGCAGGATGAAAATCTGGTCGCTTGCCATCGCTGTTGCAGGGGCGGCCACGGGCGCATGGGCAACGGTGGATTATCGCGCCTGGCGTGCCTTGGGGCCGGGAGGGCTGCCATCGACATGGCGAGGCTGGCTGGCAACGACGCGGCTTAGGCTGCAAAAGCGCGATCCTTTCGCGCTTGGCGCGCTGCAAGAGCGGCAGGGGTCACCGGAGGATGTCGAAACCCTGTCCGATCTGCCCGCGCGAGCAGGCAAGCGGCCTCGTGTCGGACCGCATCCGGTGCCACATCGCCAGTTGACCGATCATGCATCGCCGCCATTGAGGGCAGCGCTGGCCGATGCATTTGCAGCCCGGGCAGAGGCCGACACCGACCGGCTGGAACTGGTTCGCAGCCGTTTTGAGAAGCATAATCTGGCTGTCACTGCGCGCGCAGATCAGCGGCATCATCCAGTCGCCTGCGCAGCATGCGGCGAAGCGGGTCACATTCATCCGAGTGACGGCTCGATGCACATGATCCTGAGCCCAAGCGATGCCTGCACCGCAATCGGGCGCGGGTGGGGCGAGCTGCACGGGCTTGCTGGACACGCGTTCGATCTGCCGCCGACCTACACCCTGATTTATGCGCCGCGCGACGATAGCGAGTTTGCATCCGTCATGCGCATCCTCGATGCGGCCGTCGCCTATATGATCCGCGACCCGGCAACAGCGGCAGTCGCCTGACCCTGGAGAGCAACCATGCCAGTACTCGGACCGCTTTCAGTTACACTCGAGGTTCCCGACATCGAGCCCGGCGTGAAATTCTACACCGACGCCGGCTTGATTGCGGGGGTTGAGAACGACATCGCGCGGATGCGCTGCGAACCGCAGGACCGCACCTCGATCGTTCTCATCGGCGGCGCAGCGCGCAAACGGCTCCACCATATTTCGTTGCGCGCCGACGGGCTCGATGCAATCGCGGCATTGGTTCCGC
>JANLSP010000673.1:0-3219 GCA_031362485.1 Novosphingobium sp. | reverse complement strand
GCAACTGCGCAAGGCCGTGGACGCGCGCAAGCCAAAGATGCACCAGCTCGCCGGCTCGAATTCCCGCCTCGAAGCCCTGCTGTTGCGACTTCACCGCACGGGCAAGAACTGGACGATTTCGCAGTACCTTTACACCACGCTGGGCATTGTCCTGACAATTACCGTGTTGCTCTATCTCAAGACCGGAGCAGCCCTGCTTTCGCTGGCAGTTGGCCTCTTTGTTGGCGCAGGTCTGCCGCATATGGCGGTCGGCTTTTTCATCAACCGGCGTCTGGGGAAATTTACCGCCAAGTTGCCCGAAGCGTTGGAGTTGCTGGTGCGCGGGCTGCGTTCGGGCCTGCCGGTGACCGAAACCCTCGGCGTTGTCGCCACGGAAGTTCCCGGACCGGTCGGCGAGGAATTCAAGATGGTGAACGAGCGGATCAAGATTGGCCGCACCATGGAAGACGCCCTCCAGGAAACAGCGGACCGGCTGCAGACGCCCGAATTCAACTTCTTCTGCATCACGCTCGCAATCCAGCGCGAAACCGGCGGCAACCTTGCAGAAACGCTGTCAAACCTTGCCGACGTGCTGCGCAAGCGCTCGCAGATGAAGCTCAAGGTCAAGGCGATGAGTTCAGAATCCAAGGCTTCGGCCTACATAATCGGCGCGTTGCCCTTTGCGGTCTTCCTGATGATCTACTGGATCAACCCGGAATACATGGCGAACTTCTTTGTCGACCAGCGGCTGATCGTGGCCGGCGGCGGCGGCATGATCTGGATGTCCATTGGCGCATTCATCATGGCCAAAATGATAAACTTCGAGATTTGAGCAAGGGAACGCGGCTATCATGTTGACCAACCCCGCCGGACCTACGCTCCTTGGCTTTGATGTTATCTGGGTCGGAACCGCGCTGGCGTTCATCGCTGCGGCGGCCGTGATGCTGGCCATCTATGCAGCAATCACGGTGCGCGATCCCATGGCCAAGCGCGTCAAGGCGCTGAACGACCGGCGCGAACAGCTTAAAGCCGGTATCGTCAGCAGCGCCACCAAGAAGCGCGCCAGCCTGGTCCGCAAAAGCGACAGCACCGAACGGATGCGCGAGACGCTGTCTTCGCTCAAGGTACTGCAGGACAGTCAGCTCAAGCTCATTCAGCAGAAGCTGGCGCAAGGCGGCATCCGCAAGAAGGAGCTCGCGTTTCTTGTGCTGTTTGTCCGCATGGTCCTGCCGATCGTCCTCGGTTTGACTGTAGCGTTGCTCATGTTCGTCTTCAACGTGTTCCCTGAATGGAGCGCCTTTAAGAAGGTGATGGCTTTCGCCGCGGTGATCGGCCTGGGCTATAAAGGCCCGGAAATCTATCTGAGCAACATCATCGGAAAACGTACCAAGGCCATCCGCAAGGGTCTGCCCGATGCGCTCGACTTGCTGGTGATCTGCGCCGAAGCCGGTCTCACCGTCGACGCCGCCTTCAACCGCGTGGCGCGCGAGCTTGGCCGGGCCTACCCCGAACTTGGCGACGAATTCGCCCTGACCTCGATCGAACTGTCGTTCCTCCACGAGCGCCGCCATGCGTTTGAAAACCTGGCCTACCGCGTCGATCTTGATTCGGTGAAGGGTGTGGTCACCACCATGATCCAGACCGAACGCTACGGCACTCCGCTCGCATCGGCGCTGCGGGTGCTCTCGGCTGAATTCCGCAACGAACGCATGATGCGCGCGGAAGAGAAGGCGGCGCGTCTGCCGGCGATCATGACCGTGCCGCTAATCCTGTTCATTTTGCCAGTGCTGTTCGTGGTCATTCTCGGACCCGCTGCCTGCCAGATCAGCGACTCGTTCGTGAACGTGAAACCCACCTAGGGCATCAGTATAGCAGGCAAGGCCGGATGTTCTCCCGCCAGCCGGCCTCATCCCGCACGGCCAGCAATTCAAGATCGCCCGGCTCGGCAGCCCCGTCGTCGACCCATTCGCGCAAGGCCGGCCCGCCATTGATCACATCGATGGCAAGCCGATCGAATTCATACTCGTAGGCAAAATCGCGCCACATGGCATAGTCGGGATAAAGCCGCCGGATCGCCTTGAATGCCAGCGCCTGCAAGCGCCAGGGCCGAAAGGCCGCGTGATCGTAAAAGCCGGCTTCCGCGTGGATCATAAGGCCGTTGTTAAGCAGCTTTGCGTGCTTGTGGAATGTCGGCTCAAACCAGCACTCGCGGATCGCGCACCCCGCGAGCCACCCCGGCGCAAAATTCTGCATTTCCGCCAGAACCGCTTTGGCATCCAGATCGGGCGCGCCGAACAGCACTTCCAGTGGCCGGGTCGTCCCCCTGCCCTCGCTGAGCGTCGTGCCTTCGAGCATCACCGTCCCGGCATAGGCGCGCGCCATGTTGAGGTTGGCGGCATTGGGACTGGGGTTGATCCAGATCCGGCTGTCCGGCCAGCCGAAGCCCGCACCTTCCGGCTCCCAGCCCTCCATATCAATCACCCGGAATTCGACATCCAGCTTGAAATGATCGACGAACCAGCGCCCCATCTCGCCCATCGTCAATCCGTGGCGCATCGGCATCGGCCCAGCCCCGACGAAGCTTTCCTGCCCTGGCAGTAGCAATGTGCCTTCTACCGGACGGCCCGCTGGATTGGGCCGGTCGAGTACCCAGACTGCCTTGCCATGTGTGGCAGCCGCTTCAAGCAGATAGAGCAGCGTGGTGACAAAGGTGTAGATCCGGCAGCCGAGGTCTTGCAGATCGAACAGGAAAACATCGGCAGTCGACATCATCTGCCCCGATGGACGGCGGACTTCGCCATAAAGACTGAACACCGGGATGCCGTAGTGCCGATCAAGCTCGTCGGCGGTTTCGACCATGTTGTCCTGCTTGTCGCCTTTCAGCCCGTGCTGCGGGCCGAACGCCGAAGTGACGTTCACTCCAGCGGCGATCAGCGCGTCAAGTGAATGGGTCAGGTTCTGCGTCACCGAAGCGGGATGCGCGATCAGCGCCACGCGCTTGCCGTCAAGCGGCGCGCGCAGTGCAGGGTCTGCCAGCAGACGGTCGATACCGAATTTCATGCGGCCGGCGCTGCGCCAAAGCGGATGCGGAAGCAAGCGGGATCATGGAAATCGGGCTGCAATTTGCTGTGCGAAAGTGCCCAGTAGGATGGCCGCCGGTCCGCCTCGAGCAGCACAGCGCTGAGTGCCGCAGCCTGTGCATGACGGAGTTCCGAGCCAGCCAGAAACACCGTCAGCAGG
>JANLSP010000647.1:0-10229 GCA_031362485.1 Novosphingobium sp. | reverse complement strand
CCTGCTGCACAGAAGAAAGCGGCGCAGGGCGACAAGGAGGCGAAGATCACCGCCTCGGTGCTTGGGCAGGCGCTGGACCTGCTGCGCGGGGGCAAGCCTGCCCGGCTGACCCAGCCGAGAGACGAGGAAGAAGCCCGCGTTTTCGCCCAGGCGCAGCTGCTCACCGCCAAACCGGTACTCTATGTCTGCAATGTGGAGGAAGAAGCCGCGGCCGAGGGCAATGCCTTTTCGGCCAAGGTTTTCGAAAAAGCCAAAGCCGAAGGCGCGAATGCCGTCATCGTATCTGCCGCCATCGAAAGCGAATTGACCGGCATGGACGACGACGAACGCATGGTGTTTCTCGAGGAAATGGGGCTGCACGAAACCGGCCTCGCCCGCGTCATCCGCTCCGGCTACGACCTGCTCCACCTCATCACTTTCTTCACCGTCGGCCCCAAGGAAGCCCGCGCCTGGACGGTCCATAAAGGCGCGAAAGCTCCCGATGCAGCCGGCGAGATCCACTCCGACATGCAACGCGGCTTTATACGCGGCGAGACGATTGCCTTTGACGACTACGTCGCGCTGAATGGCGAGGCCGGGGCCAAAGAAGCGGGCAAGCTGCGCCAGGAAGGCAAGGAATATGTCGTGCAGGACGGGGACGTGATGCACTTCAAGTTCAATGTTTGACGTCCTCCCCGCCACGGGGAGGATATTGAGAGGCCAGCATGCGTTATTTTGAGGACATACAGGTCGGCGCCAAGCAGAGCTTCGGCAGCTATGCCGTCAACCGCGAGGAAGTGCTGGATTTCGCGCGCAAATTCGACCCGCAGCCCTTCCACCTCTCCGACGAGGCCGCCGCGCAGACCCATTTCGGGCGGCTCTCGGCCAGCGGTTGGCACTCCTGCGCGATGGCGATGGCAATGCTGGTTGCGCAGTTCAAGGCTGCCGGCCACGCAGGGCTGGGCTCGCCGGGGATTGATGATCTGCGCTTTTTGAAACCGGTATATCCAGGCGATACACTGCGCCTTGAGACTGAAGTCCTGGAAAAACGCCGCAGCCAATCGAAGCCGAACATGGGGAGTTATCGCTCCAAGGTGGAGCTACTCAATCAGGACGGGGTGGTCGTGGTCCGGTTTGTGGCGATTGATCTGATCCGGGTGCGCTCAGACTAGCAGCAACCGCTCCCCTGGCCTGCGCCCCGCAGGTCACCATGCCAACGCCGAAGAACACGGTGCGTTCGTAGCGATCTGACAGGGTCAGCTTTGCTGGCCAGTAATGCGGATTGCCTCGATTGGCTGGATCATCGACATCAAGCTGAATCTGCAAGCTGAATTCCTTGCCATCGTATTGCTGGCGCACGCCTGGATAGATTTCAATGCTGCCACTATCGGCAGCAAAGACTTTGCCAATTCCATCGATCATGACCGTGCCCACGCCTGGTCCGAAACGGAAGATTGGCGGCTTTGCTGAGGCTGTAACATTGAATGCACAAGGCATATCGCTGCTCGCTGAGATCGGTTGCAGAGTGACAAAAACCGGGGGCGGAATGCGCTTCTGCGCCGCTTCGACTGCGGCAATCGCCTGCTGATCTTCGGCACTGCTGCCAGGGGAAGTGACATCGGCATCCGAACAACTGACCAGGAGTGCTGCGGGCAGAAGCATCCCGGCCTTGATCAAGGCTCGGCTGGTTCGAGAAATGTGTGAGGTGGCATCCATCCTGCGTATAAATGCGCGTGAGCCCGATTGGTTCCACCTGAACCACTGCGCGCCAGCCGCAGATCCACGTCCTCACCTTCGCCCGAACAGCTTCTCGACATCCGCCAGCGCCAGCTTGACCCAGGTCGGCCGGCCATGGTTGCACTGGCCCGAGCGCGGCGTCTGCTCCATTTCGCGCAGCAGCGCATTCATTTCCGCCACCGACAGAGCGCGCCCGGCACGCACCGAGCCATGGCAGGCCATCGTCGCCAGCACATGATCGAGCCGCTCGCCGAGCAGCAACGCATCATCATTCTGTGCCAGATCGTCAGCCACATCGCGGACCAGCGCCTGAACATCACCATGCGCCAGCGCGGCGGGCACCGAGCGCACCAGCATCGCAGCCGGACCAAATCGTTCTAGCGACAGGCCATATCCGGAAAGCTGAGCGGCGCGGTCTTCGAGCCGGTCGCACATCGGCTCGTCCAGCTCGACGACTTCCGGTAGCAGCAACACCTGCGCGGCCGCGGCCTGCTCCCCTGCTCCGGCAGCGCGCAGCCGCTCGAGCACCAGCCGCTCGTGCGCGGCATGCTGGTCGACGATGACGAGGCCGTCTTCCGCTTCGGCGACGATATAGGTTCCTGCCACCTGCCCGCGCGCGACGCCCAGCGGAAACTGCGCGACGTCAGCAGGCATGTCCGTCGCCACTTCAGCGCGTGCGGAAGGCGCGAGGGCTGTCGCATCATAGCCGCGCCAGACCTGCCCTGCCTCGTTCAGCCGGGGCGCAGAATGTTCGCGGGCGAAGTGCAACTGCAAGCTGGAAGCGGGCCCGACCGGTTCTGTCTGCCAATTGCCCATCGCGGCAACCGAAGGCGATTGCGCTGAGCGATGCCCCGCCCCCTCCAGCGCATGGCGCAAGCCGCCGACGATCAGCCCACGCACGAAGGCCGGATCGCGGAACCGCACTTCGGTCTTGGCCGGGTGCACGTTGACGTCAACTTCCTCGGGCGGAAGATCAACAAACAGCGCCAGCACGGCATGACGGTCGCGCGCCAGCATGTCGGCATAGGCGCCCCGCACCGCTCCAATCAGCAGCCGGTCCTTAACTGGGCGGCCATTGACGAAGAGATACTGGTGATCGGCAACGCCGCGATTGTAGGTCGGCAGGCCGGCGATTCCGGTCAGCCGCGCCGGACCGCGCGCGATATCGATCACCACTCCGTCTTCGGAGAGTTCGCGCGCGACAATCCGCGCCGCGCGTTCCGCCAGCGTCTCGCCGCCCTGCACCGCCAGGGTGCGACGGCCATCGTGTTCGAGGACGAAGCCAATGTCGGGCCGGGCCATGGCAAGGCGGCGCACGACATCGAGCGCGGCAGCATATTCACTGCGCGCACTGCGCAGGAACTTGCGCCTCGCGGGCACTTTGCCGAACAGCTGCTCGACCCGGATACGCGTACCCGGTGGCAGCGCCGCAGGGCCGTCGCCCGCCATCTCGCCGTGATCGACCACGCGCCGCCAGCCTTCAGCAGAATCGCGAGGACGACTCTCGATAGTGAGGCGCGAAACGCTGGCGATGGAGGGCAGCGCCTCGCCGCGAAATCCGAGTGTGGCAACCAGCTCGATTGCGTCATCGGGCAGCTTCGATGTGGCGTGCCTCTCCAACGCGAGGGCGATTTCATCGGGCACCATGCCGCAGCCATCATCCGTTACTTCGATGAGGTCGAGACCGCCGTTTGTAAGCCGCACCGCGATGCTCGCGGCGCCTGCATCGATTGCATTTTCCACCAGTTCCTTGAGCGCCGCAGCAGGACGCTCGACCACTTCGCCCGCGGCAATGCGGTTGACGAGTCCCTCGGGCAGACGGCGAATTGTGGGCATTGCAATTCCCTAGCGACGAAATGGCACCAATTCGAGACAGAAGCCTGCTATTGCCAGACCTGTCGACACTATTTTTTGGCCTTTCGCGCAGGCTTGGGTTAAGAGCCGCCTTCACGCCCACCCCTGCCCGGCGCTGCTGCACATAATGCGGCAAATGACCGGAAAGTTTACGGATTTATCAATGGCCAATTTTTTTACGCGATTCTTCAAGTTCGGCTCGCAAAATATGGCGATTGACCTCGGAACAGCCAATACTCTGGTCTATGTGCAGGACCGCGGCATCGTCCTGAACGAACCTTCGGTGGTTGCGATCGAAACGATCAATGGCATCAAGCGGGTCAAAGCGGTTGGCGACGACGCCAAGATGATGATGGGCAAGACTCCCGACAGTATCGAGGCAATCCGCCCTTTGCGTGATGGCGTGATTGCAGACATCGAAGTCGCTGAAGAAATGATCAAATACTTCATTCGCAAGGTGCATGGCGGAAAGCGGACCCTGCTGCGTTATCCCGAAATCGTGATTTGTGTGCCTTCGGGTTCAACTTCGGTCGAACGCCGCGCGATCCGCGATGCGGCCTCCAATGCGGGTGCTTCGGAAGTTTTCCTCATTCTCGAGCCCATGGCTGCCGCCATCGGTGCAGACATGCCGGTGACCGAGCCGGTTGGCTCGATGGTCGTTGATATCGGCGGCGGCACGACCGAAGTCGCCGTGCTCTCTCTGCGCGGTCTGGCCTACACCACGTCGGTGCGCGTGGGCGGTGACAAGATGGACGAAGCCATCGTCTCGTATGTACGCCGCCATCACAACCTGCTGATTGGCGAGAGCACAGCCGAGCGCATCAAGAAGGACTATGGCATCGCCACGGTTCCGTCGGACGGCATCGGCGAAATCATCCACATCAAGGGCCGGGATCTGGTCAATGGCGTGCCCAAGGAAATCACCATTACCCAAGCGAACATCGCCGAAGCCCTGTCCGAGCCAATCGGTGCCATCGTCGAAGGCGTGCGCATCGCACTGGAAAACACCGCGCCCGAACTGGCCGCCGACATCGTCGATCAGGGCATCGTGTTGACCGGAGGCGGCGCGCTGATCCGGGGTCTGGATGAATACCTGCGCGAGGAAACCGGCCTGCCAGTCTGCGTCGCTGAAGACCCTCTGTCCTGCGTCGCGCTGGGAACTGGCCGTGCGATGGAAGATCCGATCTACCGCGGCGTCTTGATGACCGCCTGAACTAGGGGAGCATCCCATGGTGCCCCCGCCGAACCGGCGCTCAGGCAATTCCCGCAGGGCGCAGTATTCCAATTTTGCCGCCTATCTTGCGGGAGCCGCAGGAGCGCTATTGGGAGGCGCGCTGTTGTTGCTTGCGTTTGCCAACCCTTCCGCCTTTTCATTTCTCAGGGGGGTCGGGAATGACCTCTCCGAGCCGGCAGGCACCGTTGCGGCATCCGGTCGCACGCGCAGTCAGGGCCTGATCGAGGGCATCTCCGCATATTTTGACGCGGCGCAGCAGAACGCGCGACTCAAGCGGGAGCTGGCTGCAGCCAAGATCCGGCTGGTCGAGAGCGATGCCCAGGCCGAGGAAAACCGCCGCCTGAAAGCACTGATGCAGCTGGGGGAGAGCGAACAGAAGCCGGTCGCCTATGCGCGCCTGATTGCCTCTAGCGCAGCCAGCACCCGCCGTTTCGCCACCCTGTCGGCGGGCTCAGGCGATGGTGTCGCTGTCGGCATGCCGGTGCGATCGCCAGCGGGCCTCGTCGGCCGCGTGCTGGAGACAGGACACTCAACTTCGAGGGTTCTGCTTATAACCGATGGCGAGAGCGTGGTGCCGGTGCGCCGGGCCAGCGACAGTCTGCCCGGTTTCGCCGAGGGCCGCAGCGATGGCAGAGTGCAGATCAGGCTGATTAGTCTGGGGATCAATCCACTTAAACCGGGTGACGCCTTTGTCACATCGGGGTCGGGCGGGTTATATCCCCCGGGTATGCCGATAGCCATTGCCGAAAGTCTGACCCGCGACGGCGCGGTAGCCCGGATTCTCGCTGATCCGGCGGCGAGCGACTATGTCGCGGTCCAGCCGGTCTGGGCACCGCAAGCCCTGACTGCCGGCGCTGCAGCGCGACCGTGAAACCGCTGGTTCTGATTCAACAGTTGTTATCGCGGCGATTGCGCGCGGGCGGCCTCAATCGCGCGCCTTCGCCGGTGCTCGCGCGGAGCACCCCTTGGATTTCGGTAATGCTGGCCTCACTGCTGCCAATGATGCCGATCATTGCCTCTGCACCGGTACTGCCCCCTTTCGGCCTGATGATGCTGGTGGCTTGGAGCCAGATCCGTCCCGGCTTGCTGCCGATCTGGGCCGGATTGCCACTGGGTGCATTCGATGACCTCTACAGCGGCCAGCCATTCGGATCGGCCGTCTGCTTGTGGTCGCTGGCCATGATCGTGCTGGTGATCATCGAGGCGCGCATTCCCTGGCGCAATTACCTGCTCGACTGGTTGGTCGCAGGTGCCTTGCTCTGTGTTTGCATACTGGCGATGCTGATTTTTGCCAATGCGTCGGGGGGCGCGGCCGCCTTGATCGTAATTTTGCCTCAGGCAGTGACCGCAGTCTTGCTCTATCCCCTCATCGGTCGTCTTGCTGGTGCACTGGATCGCTTCAGGCTTATCCATATTATGGAACTGGGCTGATGCAGTCGGATGCGCGCCATGTCAGTTCGGGGACGCTGCAGAACAGCTTCGACCGGCGCAGTTTTTTCATCGGCGCGATGCAAGGCGGGGTGGGGGTGTTGCTGGCGGCCCGAATGGCCTGGATCGCCATTTTCGAAAACGAGAAATACGAGCTTCAGGCTGAAAGCAACCGAGTCAACCTCACTCTCATCCCGCCGCGCCGCGGGTGGCTGCTTGATCGCAACGGCGTGCCGCTCGCATCGAACAAGACCGATTTCCGCGTCGACATCATCCCCGATCGCCTCGTCGACCGCGAAGAGACCGTCTCGCTACTCGGCTCACTGCTCGGCTTCGATGCCTTCGCAGTTCAGGAACTGCACGAAAAACTCGAAAAGACCGGCGGCTACCAGCCGGTCGAAGCCGCCTCGGGGCTCGACTGGGAGCGCTTTGCCGCCGTCAGCGTGCGCCTGCCCGATTTGCCCGGAGTGATCGCCCAGCGCGGCTTCTCGCGTTTTTAACCCACTGGGCCGGCGGTCGGCCACCTGATCGGCTATGTCGGCCCCGCCTCCGCCGAAGACTACGAGAAAGACAAGAATCCGCTGCTGATCACGCCGGGCTACAAAGTCGGCAAGGATGGGCTCGAGAAGCAGTTCGAGGCCGAACTGCGCGGAACGCCCGGGGCGCGCCGCTCCGAAGTGACCGCATCGGGCAAGTTGGTCCGCGAGCTGGAAATGCGCGAAGACGTGCAAGGCAAACCGGTCAAGCTGACCATCGACGCCGCCTTGCAGGACTATGCCGCACGGCGCATCGGCCTCGAATCCGCCGCCGTAGTGGTGGTCGATTGCCTGACCGGGGGCATCCTGTCGCTGGTTTCGATGCCCTCGTTCGATCCCAACATGTTCGTCGGTGGGATCGGGCGGATGCAATGGAAAATGCTCAACGAGGACGATCACATCCCCTTGCTCAACAAGGCGACGCGCGGGCTCTATCCGCCCGGATCGACCATGAAGCCGATGGCCAGCCTCGCGCTCCAGTTGCAAGGCGTCTCGCCGGACGAGCGGATTACTTGCCCCGGTGGTTATCGCCTCGGCAGCCGCTTTTTCCGCTGCGACGCGGTGCATGGCTCGGTCGACATGCGTGCGGCGATCGAACACAGCTGCAACACCTATTTCTGGGCAATGTCGCACCGGGTCGGCTATGATGCCATTGCCCCGGTCGCGAAAATGCTGGGTCTGGGGCAGAAATTCGACCTGCCGATCAGCAACCAGCGCATCGGCCAGATCCCCGATGCCGCCTGGAAGATGAAGCGCTACAGCCAGGAATGGAGCGCGTCGGATTCGCTCAACGCTTCGATCGGCCAGGGCTATGTCTCGGTCTCGCCGTTGCAACTCGCGGTGATGACCGCGCGGATCGCCTCGGGCCGCAACCTCCAGCCGGGGCTGCTGCTCGGGAAGAAGCCGCTGCTCGGCTCGGCGCTTCCGTTCACACCGGAACAGCTCGCCGTGGCACATGATGGCATGTTCCGCGTGGTCAACGGCTCGGGCACCGGCGCACGCAGCCGAATCGATATCGGCGGGGTCAAGATGGCCGGAAAGACCGGCACCGCACAGGTCCGCGCGATGATTTCCCGGGGCAGCGTGGCCGACTGGAAGTCACGCGACCATGCACTGTTCATCTGTTACGCGCCGACCGATGCGCCGCGCTATGCCATGGCGGTGGTAGTTGAACACGGCACCTTCGGCGCCCGCGCCGCCGCGCCGATAGCCAAGGACGTGATGACTTTCCTCTTCGACCCGACCCAGGCCTGGGACACGCTGCTTGCGCTAGAAAAAGGTTGGGGGGGCACTCCGCAGCAGCGCATGGCGGCGAAATTCAACGCTTTCATATCGCGCAGCAGCGGCCCACCGGCGCCCGCTCCCAGCGAGAACGCGACTGCCAGCCCCTCGCCAGCGCCGGCTGCAACGCCAGCGCCGACGCCGACGCCTCGGCCAACGGCCAGCGCCTTATCTCGGCACGCCGAAGTGACTTCGCCCGAAGCCTCACCCGGCCCTGAATCCACGCCCAGCGTGAGCTCCGCACGATGAGCCGCGCAATCGTCCCGGAGGCCATCGCTCGCCAGCCTTGGGGGGTGTTGCTGCCGCTCATCGCACTGGTCGCATTCGGCTCAGCAGTGCTCTATTCGGCCGCCAGCGGCCACATTCGTCCTTGGGCCCTGACGCACTCGCTGCGCTTCATCCTGTTCCTCGCCATGGCTTTGGTCATCGCGCGGATCCCCCGCGACCTCTTCAAACTGGCGGCTTACCCCGCCTATATCGGCATCCTGGCGCTGCTGATCCTGGTCGAGATGATCGGCGCAATCGGGGGCGGCAGCCAGCGCTGGCTCAACCTGGGCTTCATGTCCTTGCAGCCATCAGAGCTGATGAAGCCGGTTATCGTGCTGGCCCTCGCCCGCTTCTTCGATACATTGCCTCCGGCAATAACGGCGAGCTGGCGCGGGCTGATTCCGGCAGCTGGCATGATCGCGATTCCGGCTGTGCTGGTGATCCTCCAGCCTGATCTCGGCACGGCACTGGCCATCACCTTTGGCGGCTGCGTTGTGGTTTTTCTCGCCGGTTTGCCACTCAGATGGTTCATCGGCGCAGGCGCTGCTGCCGCCGTCGCAGCGCCGGTCGCATTCTTCACCTTGCTGCACGATTACCAGCGCAACCGGGTGCTGACATTCCTCGATCCGGAGAGCGATCCGCTAGGCACTGGCTACCATATCACTCAATCAAAGATCGCGATCGGTTCAGGCGGCTTGTTTGGCAAGGGCTTTGGCAACGGCAGCCAGAGCCATCTGGAATATCTGCCCGAAGCCCACACCGATTTCGTCTTCGCCACTATGGCTGAGGAGTGGGGCATGCTTGGTGGGCTGTTCGTGCTGCTGGTCTTCGGCTTGATCTTCCGCTGGGGCTTGTCCGTAGCGATGGACAGCCGCGACCGCTTCTCGCAGTTGCTCGCCGCCGGCATGACAACAACGATTTTCTTCTACGTCGCGATAAACCTGATGATGGTCATGGGCCTTGCGCCCGTGGTCGGCATTCCGCTGCCTTTCGTTAGCCATGGCGGCTCTTCGATGATGACCAACATGATCTGCATCGGCACGATCCTTGCGGTTGCCCGCTGGCGCCGCGGCGCCGGCGGACTGAGCTGAGTGGCTTCAGCCAAGCGCCTGTCGCCTGATTTCTCTCTTTTCACGCGCCCGGTTATCGCTATAGGAGGCGCTCCCGGCGATTCGGGACCTCGCGGCACTTTCGCGAAATGGACGCATAGCTCAGTTGGTAGAGCAGCTGACTCTTAATCAGCGGGTCCTTGGTTCGAGCCCAAGTGTGTCCACCACATTCCCTTATAAAATCAATACCCTACCGGGGGAAAGCGGAGCCCTCAGACCGGGCTCGCGTAGACCGTCTAACATTCTGTCTAACGCCGATCTTTGTTGCTCCGCAGCTTTCCGTAAGCGCTTTGCACGTCGATTTTCAGGGGTGTGATAGCGTCCTTCGTGCTCCCCCATCCCCAGGGCACCTTCCAGCACGCACCTTTCGGCATAAGCTCTAGCGCTCGTTCGATGTGCGGCCACCAATAGAAAAGATATGAAATCTGTATGTGCTTCTGCTCGCGCGGCCACCGTTGATCTAGGACGACGAGGCGAAGGCCAGTCTCGGCAATCGCGACGATTTCGTGTGGCTTCTTGGTCATGCCGAAATCGCCGCCTACAATAGCCTCACCGCCGGCATCGGCAAAACGCCTCACCCAAAGTTGGTCGTCCACACCCCTAGCCTGATAATCATCGACCAAGGCCAACGTGTGAGATTTCGAAAGCAGTTGCTCCCTGATCAGAGATGTGAGCTTTGGCGCGATATTTTCATCGGCGCATATCCTCAATGGAGGGGCCGCAATTCAAAGCGCACGGCCTCGTCGACAGCGCCTGGCTCGACTTCAAACCAATCTGCGACTAGCCTAGTTTCGTTCTCATTTG
>JANLSP010000637.1:0-1638 GCA_031362485.1 Novosphingobium sp. | reverse complement strand
GCAATCCGGTGCTGTGGGGGCGCCAGCATTTTTCTGCGTTGCAGGCGCTCGAAGGCGACAAGGGTGCCCGCGCGCTGCTCGACCGTTTGAGCGAAGAACTGGTCGAAGTCGAAATGCCAGGCGACGCGATCTTGCTCGACGCCGACACGCCCGAGGCGCTGGCCACGCTCAGATCAGCTGGCTTTGGCGGAAGCTTGTATGGCCCTTGCGGCCCACGATGATGTGATCGTGGACAAGGACGCCGAGGCGCTGGCCGGCGTCGATGATTTTCTTGGTCATCTCCACATCCGCCATCGAGGGCGTGGGATCGCCGGACGGGTGATTGTGCACTAAGACGATCGCCGATGCGCCAAGCTCGAGCGCCCGCTTCACCACTTCGCGGGGATAGACCGGCGTGTGGTCGACGGTGTCTTCCTGCTGGACCTCATCGGCGATCAACTGGTTCTTCTTGTCGAGATAGAGCACGCGGAACTGCTCGATGTCGGCGAAGGCCATGGCGGCGCGGACATATTCGAGAATGGCGGTCCAGGTCGACAAGACCTGGCGGTTGATCACCTGGCCGCGCATCAGGCGCATCGCGGCGGCGTGCACGATCTTCAATTCGGTGACGATGCCTTCGCCCACACCCTTCACTTCCATCAGGCGTTCCGGCTCGGCGCTGATCACCTCGGCGAAGGTACCGAAGCGCGCCAGCAGCAGCTTGGCCAAGGGCTTGGTATCGCCGCGGCGGATCGCCCGGTACAGCACCATCTCGAGCAGTTCATAGTCTGGCACGGCATCGGCGCCGCCATTGCGGAAACGGTCTTTCAGACGCGCGCGGTGGCCGAGAAAATGCGGTTGCGGCTTGAGGCCCGCGTCATCGAAGCCCGCCATCGCTCATGGTCCGTAGGGCGGGCTGTCAAGGCCCTTCGGCGACAGAGTGAAAATCTCGACACCCGTTTGGGTCACCGCCACGGTGTGCTCGAACTGCGCCGACAGCGAGCGGTCGCGCGTCACCGCGGTCCAGCCGTCGCCCAGGATCTTCACATGCGGCCGGCCGAGATTGATCATCGGCTCGATGGTAAAGAACATGCCGGGTTTGAGCTCGACCCCTTCGCCCGTGCGGCCGTAATGCAGCACATTGGGATGATCGTGGAACGAGCGGCCCAAGCCATGGCCGCAGAAATCGCGCACCACCGAGCAGCGCTCGGCCTCGGCAAAGGTCTGGATCGCATGGCCGATATCGCCCAGATGGCCGCCCGGCTTCACCGCGGCGACGCCCCGCATCAGGCATTCATAGGTGACCTCGACCAGGCGTTCGGCCTTGCGCGGCACTTCGCCCACGCAATACATGCGGCTCGAATCGCCGTGCCAGCCATCGACGATGAGGGTCACGTCGATGTTGACGATATCGCCGTCGCGCAGCGGTTTGTCGTTGGGAATGCCATGGCAGACGACGTGGTTGATCGAGGTGCAGATGGCTTTCGGATAACCGCGATAGTTGTAAGGTGCCGGCACGGCCTGGTGATCGCGCGCGAATTCGACCACCAGCCGGTCGAGCGCCTCGGTGGTGACGCCGGGTTTGACTTCCGGCACAAGCATGTCGAGCGCTTGCGCGGTCAGCCGTCCGGCTTTCCGCATGGCTTCGAAATCTTCCGC
>JANLSP010000622.1:0-3371 GCA_031362485.1 Novosphingobium sp. | reverse complement strand
CGTTTCGCCTGTGCCGCGAGGCGCTTGTCCACATGCAGCAAGGCAGCTCTATCCTGTTCATCGGCTCGACCTGGGGCATTTACGGCACGCCCGGCGGCGGCGCCTACAGCGCGGTCAAGGCCGCGCAGATCGGCCTGACACAGACCATGGCCGCGGAATATGGCGCGAAAGGCATCCGCACCAACTATATCGCGCCCACCGTCGTCCGCACTGAAATGACTGACGCCTACTGGGAGCTCGATTTCTTCAAGCGCACCAATTTTGAGCTGACCCCGGCAGACCGGCAATGCACCACGGCTGACGTGGCGAACACGGTCGCCTTCCTTGCCTCCGACGAAGCCGGGATGATCAACGGCCAGACGATCGCAGTCGATGGCGGAATATCGACCACGCGCTATGTCGCGCCTGAAGCAGTGTTTGCTGAGCGCAAGTAGGGCAGCTTACTTCCCTATCAGCTCCACATGCAGGTTCGCCAGGCCGCGAATGATGTAGCTCGGCTCGTAATCGATCCGCCGCGCGCCCTTGGGGCCGTGGTGGGCTTCCGACAGGCGTATGTCCGAGGTGTGCTCAAGCAGCCGGTCATATAGCACGGCCACTTCCTTTCGGGCCAGCGGCGCGCCGGCGCAAACATGCGCGCCGCGACCGAAGGCTAGGTGCTCCTTGATCTTGGGGCGGCCGATGCGGAACTCCTGCGGATTATCCCAGCGGCGCGGATCACGGTTTGCCGCCGAAACGAATACGACGATCTTCTTGCCGGCAGGGATCTCCACGCCGCCGATCCGGGTCTTGCGCTTGGCCAGCCGGAAAGTCGTCTTGGTCGAGCCTTCAAGCCGCAGCACTTCTTCAAGGAACGGCTCGATTTTTGAGCGATCGGCCCGCAATTCCTCCTGAGTCCCCGGGTTCTCGCACAAAAAGCGCAGTGAATTGCCGATAAGTTTGGCTGATGTGTCCTGTCCGGCAGCGAACAGGAACATGGCATTCTTGACCGCCTCCATCAACGGCACCTCCGCGCCGTCAGGATAAACTGCCGAGGCCAGCTCGGTCAGCAAATCGTCCTTCGGCTCAGCGCGGCGTTCGCTCATGTAGCGCATGAAAAACCCGGCCATGATCATCAGTGGATGGCTCGACTGTGGCTGGTCGGCTGCGTCCATATTGCCCGGCGGCGGACCGGCATCGATGATCTTGCGGAATTCTTCGCGATCTTCGGCCGGCACGCCAAGCAAGTCGGCAATCACCAAGGTGACGAATGGAGTGGCGATTTCGGCAATCGCCTCGCAGTTACGCCTGGCGACCATTTCGCGAACCATGTCATCCGCAAGGCCGCGCATGAACAGCTCGTTGGCCTTGAGGCGGGATGGAGTGAACAGCGGATTGAGCAGCGCACGTGCATCGGCATGCAGCTTGCCATCGTAGGAGACCATCAGGTCCATCGGCCCCGTGCCCATGGTGGCCTCGATCTGCGCCGAAATATCGTCACCCTCGGGCTCGAAGCGCAACGGGGCGATAGGGTCAGGATTGATCACCGAGGAGAAATCTTCGCGGTTGTTCAGCACTTCAACTGCTTCGGCAAATCCAGTGACTGCAACAAGGTCGCGCGACTTCAACTGAACCACCGGACCATGCGCGCGAATCCCTTCGAGAAACTCGTAAGGATCAAGCAGCACCGCATGATCGGTGAAATAGTCAGTGTCCAGAGCCGAAGCCGGCATGTCAGGTCCTCTCGATTCAATTAAATTACGAAACACAGTGGATCATAAAACTCACGGGCACGCTGTCAATCGAATGTCTGCTTGTTTGCGGGGGCGAGGCTGGTCTAACGCTACGCCATGAACTTTCAATGGAACACCGAGCAGCAGGCTTTCCGCAGCCGCATCGAACAATTCCTCGAGGCAAAGCTGCCCGAGGACTGGGAGGAATTTTCCCGGCACGGGCCAGGTTCGCCGGACCTGACGCGGTTCGCGCGCACGTTTTGTCGGGAACTGGCTGAGGAAGGCTTGCTGTTCCCCCATTGGCCCAAGGACATCGGCGGCGAAGGGCTGGGGCCATGGGAGCAGCAGATCCTGGCCGAAGTGATGTGGGAATGGGGCGAGCCGCGCGGCGGGCAATACATGAACGTCAACTGGATCGGCCCGACCATGGTTCGCTATGGCACCGAGGCCCAGAAGGCGAAATACTTGCCGCAGATTTCCAGTGGCGAGATGCTGTGGTGCCAGGGCTTTTCCGAGCCCAACTCTGGCAGCGATCTTGCCAGCCTGCGCACTCGGGCCGAACTCGAGGACGGGGCATACCGGGTTAACGGCCAGAAGATCTGGACCAGCTATGCCGGCCTTGCCGATACCTGCTTCCTGCTTACCCGCACCAGCGAAGACAAAAAGCGCGGCATCACCATCCTGCTGGTGACGATGGACACGCCAGGCATCACCGTGCGCCAGATCCCCAGTCTGATCGGCGAGGGTGATATCCACGAGGTGTTCTTCGACGATGTCATGGTGCCAGTCGGCCAGCGCTTTGGCGAGGAAGGGCAGGCCTGGGAGATCATCTCCTATTCGTTGGCCAATGAACGGCTCGGCATCCCGCGCTATCATCTGGCACGCAAGGCGCTCGACCGGGCGGTGGGCATGCTCAAGGCAGCAGGTGATTTTTCCGCCGATGGTGTCAAGGCGGAAGCGGCGCGCTGCGCGGCCTTGTGCGAGGGCGCGCGCACGGCGATCTACGCCATTGTCCAGAAGCGGGTCGATGGCGGCGTGGTTGGCCCGGAGACTTCCTCCGCGCGCTTTGCCACTGTGATGGCCGAGCGGGCAGTCAGCGAGTTCGTCGTCGAATATGTGCCCGAGGCGCTGGCTGGTGGCTCGGCCTATCTCCAGATGCACCACCAGCGCGGCATCGTCGCCGGGATCGCCTCGGGCGCGGCGGAGATCCAGCTCAACATCATCGCTTCGGATGTCCTCCAGCTGCCGAGGGAGCCGCGCTGATGCAACTTGCGCTCACCGAGGACCAGACCCAGATCCTCGACTTCATTGACAGCCTGACTCGGCCTTATGCCAGCGTGCCAATGCACGACATTTCCTTCGCCCTGACCAGCGATGAACTGGACCGCGAGTTGGCCGAAGGCGGCTTTCTGGACGTTGCGGCTATGCCCGAGCTTGGCCCGGTGACTGCCGCACTGGTTGTCGAGCGGCTCGCACGGTTGCCCTTTGCGGTTGAGGCGGCGGCCTCCGCGCTGGTGCGGATGCTGCTCGATCCCGAGCTGCCAAGGCCGCTGTGCCTGGTCGAGGAAGGCCAGCTGCGGCGCCCGGTGCGTTTCCTCAAGGAGGGCGCGAGCGTTGTCGTCGTGGGCGCGCATGGCGTGCGCAGCTTCACTGCTGGGGCCG
>JANLSP010000601.1:0-3194 GCA_031362485.1 Novosphingobium sp. | reverse complement strand
GGCTCGGCGCTGAAGAATTTCGGCGTGACGGAGCTGATCGACGCGATTGCCAGCTTCGCCCCGCCGCCGCGCCCGCAGCCGAGCAACACCGGCGAAATTAGCCCCGGGGGCACGGAAGTCACCGGCTTCGTCTTCAAGGTGCAGGCCAACATGGACCCGCAGCACCGCGACCGGATCGCCTTCATGCGGCTGGTCTCAGGCACCTTCCGGCGCGGCATGAAGCTGACCCCCTCGGGCAGCGGCAAGCCGATGGCCGTGCACTCGCCGATCCTGTTTTTCGCCCAGGACCGCGAACTGGCCGACACCGCGGAAGCTGGCGACATCATCGGAATTCCCAACCACGGCACCTTGCGCGTCGGCGATACGCTGAGTGAGAAGAACGAAGTCCGCTTCACCGGCCTGCCAAACTTTGCGCCCGAAATCCTGCGCCGCGTCGTGCTGAAAGATCCGACCAAGACCAAGCAATTGCGCAAGGCGCTCGACGATTTGTCCGAAGAGGGCGTGATCCAGGTGTTCTACCCGGAGATTGGTGCGCAGTGGATTGTCGGCGTGGTCGGTCAGCTGCAATTGGAAGTGCTGATTTCGCGGCTGGAGGCGGAATACAAGGTTGAGGCCGTGCTCGAGCCCTCGCCGTTCGATACCGCCCGCTGGCTCAAGGGCGGCGAAGGCGCGGTCAAAGCCTTTGCCGACATCAACATGTCGAACCTGGCGAAGGACCGTGACGGCGATCCGGTGTTCATGGCGCGATCAAGCTGGGACGTGAGTTACCAGCAGGAGAAGAACCCCGAGCTGGTTTTTTCGGCGACCAAGGAACGGTGAGGGGTTCACGCGCCGCACCTACCGGCCTATTCTGGGGTCATGGCCGATTTTACTGAAACCCTGACCGACCAGCACGTGGCAATGATCGCGCGACAAAGTGTATTTTTTGTCGCCACTGCCGCGGCCGATGCGCGGATCAATCTCTCACCCAAGGGCATGGCCGATACCTTCCGCGTGCTCTCACACAGTCGCGTGGCTTACCTTGACCTTGGCGGTTCGGGGAACGAGACCAATGCGCACCTGATCGCTGATGGCCGCATCACGATCATGATGTGCAATTTCGAGCAGCCCGCGCTGATCCTGCGCATTTATGGCAAGGGCCGCGCGGTGTTGCCAGCCGACTCCGAATGGAGCGAGATTGCGGCGCATTTCACCTTGCTGCCCGGCACCCGGCAGCTTTTCGATATTGCGGTGGAGAGCGTCCAGACCAGTTGCGGCTGGGCAGTGCCGCTCATGCACCTTGATGCCGAGCGGCAGACGCTGGTAAAGTATCACACGGGCCAGGACGCGGACGCCTGGGCGGCCAAGTATGGCGCGCGGGACCGCAGCATTGATGGTCTGCCCGCCCGCGCGACCGATCGCTATATTTCCGGCGAACAGGGCTGAATCGGTATCACCGCGCGCTTGAACCTGACTTTCGCCAGCTACAACATCCACAAGGCCGTCGGGCTCGACCGGCGGCGCGATCCCGAGCGCATTCTGGCGGTACTGCGGGAGATCAATGCCGATGTCATCGCGCTGCAGGAGGCAGACCGGCGCTTCGGCGACCGTGCCTCGGTTCTGCCGCGGCAGATGATCGACGATCACACGCCCTGGCGCGCGGTGCCCTTGCGGTCGCGCCCCGATTCAATCGGCTGGCATGGCAACGCCTTGCTGGTGCGGCGGGGTATCGAAGTTTCGTTGGCCGAACCGGTCCGCCTGCCCACGCTGGAGCCGCGCGGCGCGATCTGCGCAGACCTGAGCTTTGCCGGCCAGCCGTTCCGCGTCGTCGGCCTGCATCTCGACTTGTCCGGGCTGCGCCGCCGCCGCCAGCTTCGTGCCGTTTTCGATCATCTTGCCGCAGATGGCGATGCGCGGCCTGCCGTGCTGATGGGCGATTTCAACCAGTGGTCGCATCAGCGCGGCGCGATGCGCGAGATAGACAGTGGCTGGCAATTGATCACGCCGGGCAATTCCTTCCCAACCCGCCAGCCGGTTGCCGCGCTCGACCGGATTGTTGCATCAAGGCACTGGACAAGCCGCGAGGCGGGCGTTCACCACTCCTCGCTTGCGGCGCGCGCGTCGGATCATCTGCCGATCTTTGCCCGCCTGAGCATTGCCTAGAATTTAGGCACATGCCTGCAAATCGGGCGCTGCAATGCAGCATGGCGGGATCGGGAAATGCACTAATAGCCTAAAAACAGTCAGTTAAGAAACTGGCATAGCCCTTGCTACTCAATCTCTGCCGGCGATTGGCCGGAGTTCAGCAGGGGCAGGGCATGAAGTTCATCATCGCCATCATCAAACCCTTCAAGCTCGATGAGGTCCGTGAAGCGCTCAGCGCAATCGGCGTCGCGGGCATGACGGTGTCGGAAGTCAAAGGCTTCGGGCGCCAGAAGGGCCAGACCGAGATTTACCGCGGCGCGGAATATTCCACGAATATGCTGCCAAAGGTGAAGATCGAGATCGCCGCCAGCGACGCGCTCGCGCCGCAAGTGGTCGAGACCATCCAGCAGACCGCCACCACCGAAGCCATCGGCGATGGCAAGATTTTTGTTCTCGATCTCGCATCAGCCACGCGCATTCGCACTGGCGAGGCGGGCGACACAGCGCTGTGACCGGCGCATTCGACAGGAGGGAAAACAGATGATCCGCAAAATTCTTTGCGGCGCCGGCGCGATGGGCTCTTCGCTCTTTGCCGCCACCGCCGCACTCGCACAGGAGGCCGCAGCAACCGCTACCGCAGCCGCCCCTGCTCCCGAAGCCGCCGCAGCGGCGACAACGCTGATCAAGGCGCCGACCGTCGAACAGATGGCCGGCATGGTCGACAAAGGCGACACCGCCTGGATGCTGATGTCCTCGGTGCTCGTGCTGATGATGAGTATTCCCGCGCTTGCGTTGTTCTATGGCGGCCTGGTCCGCAGCAAGAACATGCTCAGCGTGCTGATGCAGGTGTTCATGATCGTTTCAATTGCGGCGCTGGTCTGGGTGGGTTGGGGCTACAGCCTCGCCTTCACCTCAGCCAACAGCATCGCGCCCGCCTTCGTCGGTGGCCTCGACAAGGCGTTCCTCGCGGGCGTCACTTCAGGCACCTTCGCCGCGACATTCTCGAACAACGTCTATCTGCCCGAATTCGTCTTCGTGGTGTTTCAGATGACCTTCGCCTGCATCACGCC